>JAUWLK010000221.1 GCA_030613745.1 Flavobacteriaceae bacterium
ATATTCAATACTTTTAATTTTGAAAAAAAGCAATATTTTATTTCAAAACCTTATTATTTAACAGGTAACATGGAAAAGGACTTTCTATATTTTCATAATTTCTATAAAGATATAAAAGGAAAGTATCCTGATCAATTTGAAATAAACTTTCATAAGAATATATAAATCAAAAACCACCAAAATATATTTTGGTGGTTTTGATTGAATGTTTACAAATAGTTTAAACTAACCTTTATAAAATGGTAATTTTACTATTGTTGCAGGAACTGCTTTATTACGTATTTGTATAAATATTTTTGTACCTAATTTGGTATGACCTTTATTCACATAACCCATGCCAATACCTTTTTTCAAACTTGGACTCATAGTTCCAGAAGTAACAATCCCTATTTTATTACTATTTTCATCAACAATTTCATAATCATGTCGTGGAATTCCTCTAACATCTAATTCAAAAGCTTTTAACCTGCGAGAAACGCCTTCTTCCTTTTGTTTCAAAAGATTTTCTGAATTGGTAAAATCTTTAGTAAACTTGGTAATCCATCCCAAACCTGCTTCGATAGGTGATGTAGTATCATTAATGTCATTTCCATAAAGGCAATAACCCATTTCTAAACGTAAAGTGTCTCTTGCTGCTAAACCTATTGGTTTGATACCAAAATCAGCACCAGCTTCAAAAACCTTCTTCCAAATTTGCTCTACTTCGTTATTTTTACAGTAAATTTCAAATCCGCCACTTCCAGTATAACCTGTTGCAGAGATAATTACATGTTCAATTCCTGCAAAGTCAGCTACTTTAAATTTATAAAATGGAATTTCACTTAAATCAATGGAAGTCAAACTTTGCATGGCTTCAATAGCTTTTGGACCTTGAATTGCCAATAAAGAATAATCCTCAGATAAATTTTTCATTTCAGCCTTCATAGTATTATTTGAAGAAATCCAATTCCAATCTTTCTCTATATTTGAAGCGTTAACTACTAATAAATAAGTGTTCTCTTTTATTCTGTAAACTATCAGATCATCAACAATTCCATTATCTTCATTTGGCATACAGCTGTATTGTGCATCGCCAATTTCTAGTTTAGAAGCATCATTAGAAGTAACTTTTTGTATTAAATCTAAAGCATCTTTTCCTTCTATTAAAAATTCCCCCATATGGGAAACATCAAATACACCAACTCCTTTTCTGACGGTTTCATGTTCTATGTTTATACCTTCATATTGAACCGGCATATTATATCCTGCAAAAGGCACAATTTTAGCACCGAGTGATTCATGAATATGTGTTAATGCTGTATTTTTCATCCGTTGTATTTAATTAAGTTTAACAGGTGCAAAATTATTGAAAATAAATGGATAACTTAATTTATTTTAGAAATGTTAATATAAAAATTCTGATCAATTTTAAATGAAGGATTTAGAGTTGTAATTTTAATATCCTGCCAATTTTTAGATGGAAAAACCCATTGTTCTTTATTGTCAATATATACTTTTACAGGAATTTGAAAGTCATTTACAATATTGTTATATCTGTATTTAATAGATGAATTTTTTATTTTATATTCTAAAACCGGAATTTTTATTGTTCTTAAATATTGATTAAAAAAAGCATTTAAATCTAAATTGGATTGTTGGATTAAATAATTTTCAACTTGTTGGGTAGTAACAGTTTGGTGATAAAATTCTTTGTTTAATCCTCTTAAAATAGATCTAAATTTTTCATCATCATTTATTAATTGTCTTAATGTGTGAATCATAGCAGCTCCTTTTGGGTACATATCACCAGAACCTCTACTGTTTACATTGTAATTACCAATAATTGGTTTGTCATTTTGAATCCTATTTCTTAATCCAATTAAATATTCATTTCCTGCTTTTGAACCAAAATGATAATCCAAATACAACACTTCGCTATAAGTTGTAAAACCTTCATGAATCCACATATCGGCTATATCTTTGTAAGTAATACTATTGGCAAACCACTCATGTCCTGATTCATGAATAATAATAAAATCAAATTTTAAACCCCAACCTGTGTTACTCAAATCACTACTTAGATATCCATTTTTATATCCATTACCGTAAGTTACAGAACTTTGGTGTTCCATACCTAAATATGGTACTTCAACTAATTTATAACCATCTTCATAAAAAGGGTAAGGTCCGAACCAATATTCAAATGCTTCTAACATTTTAGGCACTTGTTGGAATTGATATTTTGCTTTTTCAAGATTATAGGGAAGTACATAATAATCGCAATTTAAAACACCATTTTCACCACTATATTTCTCTGCAAAATGAGTGTAATTTGCAATATTTATATTTATTCCATAATTACTTATAGGATTAATCACTTCCCAATGGTATGTTTTAGTACTATCCTGATTTTGAATTATTTTTTTTAGTTTCCCGTTAGAAACATCTATTAATCCTTTAGGAGGAGTAATTATTAGGGAAACACCATTGTCAGGTTCATCATACATATGGTCTTTACATGGCCACCAAATACTTGCACCGATTCCCTGACAAGAAGTTGCAATAAAACTCTTATTGGTTATATCTTTTTTCCAGGTAAATCCTCCACTCCATGGCGGATTATAACTCTCTAATGGGTTTCCTTCAAAATATATTGTGATTTTATTTTCATCACCTATTGTTTGATCTTCAATCAGTTTAATAAAGTATGCATTACCATTTTTTGTAAATGTTAATTCTTTATTGTTTTGTGTTATATTTAAAATCTTCATCGGATCTTGCAAATCAATTTGCATCAATTGGTAGTTTTCTAATACCTCATACTTTATGGTATTTGATCCTGAAATAAATTTGTGTTTATCATCAACTTTAACTTTTAAATTATAATGGAGTAAATTCCACCAAACTCTTTCTTTT
Source organism: Flavobacteriaceae bacterium (assembly GCA_030613745.1). Classification (GTDB taxonomy): domain Bacteria; phylum Bacteroidota; class Bacteroidia; order Flavobacteriales; family Flavobacteriaceae; genus Lutimonas. The sequence goes on from JAUWLK010000221.1 coordinate 2,896, forward strand.
GTTAAACTTCCTCGTAAGGTATCTTGGTGTGTGAATTTTTGATTTTGAGCAAAAAAAATGGTCGAATGAAGTAATATAAATATAATTAAAGGTTTTAACATTTAAATGGAAGTTTTGAGTAAAGGTAATGATTACACATAATTATGATTAAATTAATTACTCATGTTTAATTCAGTAAATATTTTTTTAATTCATCATAAGTCTTTATAAAAGTAGCAATTTTAGTTTTTGACAAAATTTCTTTAATTTGCTCAGGAAAATCAATGGTTTTATTAATAACAGGTTCAACTATTTCCAGAAATTTTACTGGATGAGCTGTTTCTAAAAAGATACCTTGACTATTAGATTGTCCATTTAAGTATTTTATAAGTCCTAAATAACCTACAGCTCCATGAGGGTCTGCAATATAATTGTAATTATTATAAATTTCCAGCATGGCACTTCTAGTTTCATAATCTGTAAAAGAATAGGAGTGAAGGTTCTTTTTTAACGTTTTAAAATTATTATCATAAATTTCTTGAATCCTAATAAAATTGCTTGGATCTCCTACATCCATTGCATTTGAAATGGTTTGTATTGAATCTGTCGGACTGTAAATTTTTGTTTCTAAATAATTAGGAACAACTGCATTGGCATTTGTTGAAGCAATAAATTGATCAATAGGTAAACCAAGTTTTTGTGTCATCATACCAGCACAAATATTCCCAAAATTACCACTAGGAATAGAAAACACCAGTTTTTTAGATTTATCTTTAAGCTGCTTGTAAGCAAAAGCAAAGTAAAACATTTGAGGTAACCACCTTGCAACATTAATTGAATTGGCTGATGTTAATTGAATTTTATTGGTAATTTCTTTATCTAAAAAAGCAGTTTTAACCATTTGTTGGCAATCATCGAAAGTTCCATCAACTTCTAATGCTTTGATGTTTTTACCAAAAGTAGTCAATTGTTTTTCTTGTATTTCACTAACTTTTCCACTTGGATATAAAATGATAACATTTACGCCTTTAACTCCTAAAAAACCATTTGCAACTGCACCTCCTGTATCACCTGAAGTAGCAACTAATACCGTAATTTCATTATTGAGGTTTTTATTAAAATAAGATAAACAACGAGCCATAAATCTTGCGCCGACATCTTTAAAAGCCAAAGTTGGACCATGAAATAATTCCAAAGTAAAAATATCATCTTTAAGTTCAATTAATGGAAAATCAAAGTTTAATGTGTCTTTAATAATATCTTTTAGAGTTTTTTCTGGAATTTCACCTCCAATAAATTGTTTTATTAACTCGAAAGCAATTTCATGATTGGTATAATTTTCAATATTTTCAAAAAAATCTTTTGATAATGGAGTAATCTTTTCAGGAAAATATAATCCTTTAT
>JAUWLK010000196.1 GCA_030613745.1 Flavobacteriaceae bacterium
AACTTTAATACGTAGTATTCTAGGTCTTTATAAATATGACGGAAGTATTGAAGTATTAGGAATGAATCCTCGTAAAGAGCGTGAAAAAATACTTCAAAATATTGGTTTTGTTCCTCAAATTCCACCGCCTATTAAAATGACAGTAGGTGAAATGTTAGATTTTTTTGGAATATTAACTGATACTGATAAACAAAAATTCATAAATATAAGTGAAAACTTGGGTTTAGATGTAAAAGGTAATCTACATAAGCCGTTTATGAAATTATCAGGAGGAATGAAGCAAAAACTTCTGGTATCTTTTGCTTTGGGAAGAAGTCCAAAAATATTATTATTGGATGAACCTGCTGCTAATTTAGATCCAAAAGCAAGAACTATATTGTTTGAATATTTACACAAGTTTGATAAAAACACTTTGATGATAATAAGTAGTCATAGAATTGATGAAGTAGAAACATTGGTTAATCGTTTAATTGAAATGGATATGGGTAAAATAGTGATTGATAAAGAAGTGTAAATAGGTTTAAGGTAAAAGACTAAAGGTAAATGTTTGGTATAAAACCTTAATATAAATTAAAAACTAAAAAAAATCAATACTTATAACTAAATTTAAAATCAATGAAAAAATTAACTTTACTATTAGGAATTTTTATTCTTTTAAGTTCATGTCAAAAAGAAGTAGATTTTAATGCTCGTGATATCAATTTTGATAGAGATGTATGTTTTATATGCCTTATGGGATTGACAGATCAACGTTATAATGCGCAATCAATTAATGAATATGGAGAAGTTCACTGGTATGATGATATAGGTTGTTTAGCAGAAGAAATGAGAGATACCGTAACATGGAACCAATGGAAAGGTAATAAAGTTAGATTTTGGATAGGGGATGCCAATAAAGGAAATGATCCATCAAATTGGATAGATGCAGAAATAGCATTTTACGATTATGGTAAGCATACTCCTATGGGATATGGTTATTCTGCTTATGCTGATAAACCTGAAACTGACAGTATTTACACTTTTGAACAGGTATTACTACGAATTAATGATGGAAAAACTATGCGTGAAGCCTTTATTCAAGAAAAAATGTTGATGATGAAAGATAATCCTGAAAAATTGAAAAAATTAGAGGAAAAATTAGAGAAAGAACATAATAAAAATAATTAATACTCAATTAGTAGTAGTTAAAATAATTAATTAAAAAAATCAAAATAGATCATTATATTAATGAGAGAGTGGAGTGGTTACACATGTTCTCAATTTTAAATTATTATAAGATCAAAAAAAGACAAAATTTAACTTTATGAAAAGTTTTGAAAGTTTAAAAGAGATTGTATATTCAGATATTCGTCAAAATCTTCGTTCCACTTGGTTTTGGGCTTACAGTATATTATTTGGTGGATTTGTAGCCGTCATGTTTACATCAGGTATAACCGAATCTCAAATTATTGGATTTGTTGGTTTAAGTCGACTAATGGTTACTTTTATGCAAATTAGTATGGCAATTCTGCCAATTTATGTATTAATTTCAACAGTGCGTTCTGTTGTAGGTGACAGAGAAAATAGTGTGATGGAGTATATTTTATCACTACCAATATCATTTAGTAGTTATTTTTGGGGAAAACTCATTGGGCGATTTTTTATTATTTACACACCTGTTTTCATTGCCTTGTTAGGCTCGGTAATTTGGGCATTAATCACCAATATTGATGTGCCATGGGACTTGTTTTTCTTGTACAGTGCATTGTTAGCGTCTTTGGTTTTTTTCTTTTTAGGCTTGAGTATGTATATTTCTGCCAGAGCTTCATCACAAGATATTGCAGTTAGTACTGCGTTTATTATTTGGTTATTTCTTGTTGCGTTTATAGACCTAATTTTAATAGGAATTATGTTGCGAATGCGTGGTAACCCGGATTTAATAATTGGATTGGGAATGTTAAATCCGTTACAGGTATTTAGAACAGGAAGTTTAATTCTTTTTGATCCGCAACTTACAGTAATGGGTACAGCCTCATATTATGTGTTAGATACGGTAAGTCGTAGTGCTTTTATCACATTTTCTATATTATATCCAATAGCTTTAGGTTTTCTATTTGCGTTTTTAGGTAATAGATATTTTAATAGAAATGATGTTGTTTAAGAAAAATAGCGAAGAGAGAAGAAAGAATAGAGAAAAGAGACTAAAAGCAAGAGCTTAAAAATAAAAACAATGAAACTCATGACTAAAAATTTAGTCACACAAGGAAATGATTATATGAATGTTACATATGACCGATAAAAAACAATAAATAGGAACAGATGAAATATATAATATATCTAATAGGATTACTAATGCTAACGAGTTTATACTACTCATGTGGTTATTTGAATGCGTCACCTGTTAGTCAACTTTATCCAACTGAACCTGACACCTCAAATATTCTTGAATTGGCAATTTTTTTAGAACCCGATCAACTCAATGCAATTATTGATGAAGAAACCACACTTTTGAATGGTAAAAAAAGATATAAAGGGATTATGGCAATTCCTCAAGACGGTGATGATTTTCGAAGAGATTCATTAGATGAAGTTTATTGGCCTAGAGTTAGTGTGATTGAAGGAGATTTTAGAGGGGCATCTATACGTTCCGGCCGTTGTATGGATGGGAATTATCGTAAATCCGATTTTAGAGCAGCTGATGTTAGGTGGACTATTTTTGATGGTTCCATTATGGATAGCATTAATTTTCAGCAAAGTAGGTTATTTCATGTAAAAGTTAATAATGCATCTCTATCAAATTCTAACTTTAGAGGAGCAAATATGTTTGGTATGGAAGGTCATTTTACCACGATGCGTAATTGTGATTTCTCAGGAGCTTTGATGAAAGATTCCGAATTTTTAGAAAGTGATTTAACAGGATCTATAGGTATTAAAGCAAAACTATTCAGAGCAGTACTTATAAATTCTAAATTAGATAGTTGTGATTTTTCTTATGCAGATTTTACAGGTGCCGGATTGGAAGAATCTAGCTTTGTCAATTCCCGACTTTGGTATGCCAACTTTCAAGGGGGTCATTTGCAAGGAACAGATTTTAGAGGAGCCGATTTAAAAGGATGTAATTTTTTTGGTACTGAATTTGAAAACACAAACTTTAAAGGAGCTAAAAATATTCCGAAAGAAATTTTAGGATTTATTGATGAAAATGATTTAGCAACCGGTGTTTGGCAAGACACAAAGTAGTTAATAGTTTTCTGATTTTTAGGCTAAAGAATTTAAAAAAATAAATTTAGTGTAAAACTAAAAACAATCATAATAATGCGATTATCTATTTTCTTTAAAATCATCATTTTAATAACTTCTTTTTGGTTGTTTATTTTTGCTTCTACACCAAATATTAAAATACAGCAAACAGATTATAATACCTTTATTTTAGATACAGCAAAAAGTAAAATTCATTGGAACTGCGCCCATTATGGCTTGATAAAATTTAAAAGCGGAACAATACTTCTAGAAAATGAACAACCAGTTACTGCCAATTTCACTATTGATATGACAAGTATTATTAATACTGATATTGATAATAAATTATTGCAAGGTACACTTCAAAATGTATTGAAATCTATTGAATTTTTTAATACAAAAGTCTACCCTGAGTCATATTTTGAATCACATTCTATAGTTAAAACAAGTGAAAATAATTACAAAATTTCAGGGGATTTTATAATTTTTGATACAGGTATTTGTACTGATTTTGAAGGAACAATAGAGTTGAAAAATGACAGCGTATATTTTAATACAAAAACTATTATTTTAGATCGTACAGATTGGGGGATTTTTTATGGTTCGGCTAATAATCCAAGACCAAAAGAAGAGGAAGAGGGTTTTGTTGTAACCGATACCATTTTGTTAGATGCTCATATTCGAGCATATTTAAAACCTGAGTAGTTTATTTTATACCAAACAACTTATTAAACAACGATTGTTTTTTTTCTTTTGACATTGTTTTCATTGCCGTTTCTGGATTATCTCCAAAACCTAAAACAGCTGCTTTATCACAATTTTTTACAATTATTTCTTCTATCATATCATCATAATTGGTATCTCTATCTTCAAAATAATTATTTAAAAATCTTTCTGAGGCATCAATTCCGGCAACATCTTCAATTGCGCACAAAGCTTTGTATAAAGGTATTACAGCCTGTTTTACTTTGTCATGAACAGGTCTTCTGTAGGCAGTATAGTTTATTATATTTCTATCAGCATCTACGCGGGTAACAAAATCGGTTACTACCCAATAATACTTCCCGTCTTTTGCTAAATTTTTAACTACAGCCATTACATTTTCCTTATCCATAATATGATCCCAAACTATTTTGAACATAATTTTTGGCATATCAGGATGGCGAATAATATTGTGTGAAGAACCTATTAATTCATCTTCACTATAACCGGAAATTTTTGTAAAAATATCATTCGTTTCAATAATAAAACCTTTTGGATCAGTTACACTAATTAAAACTTCTTCATCCGGAATTATAATTTCTTCATCAATTGGTATTGGACGATCTTTTTTAGTCAATTTTTTACCTCTTGTATTTTCCATTATAGTAAATTTAATGAGTATATTCAAAGTTACACATTATTATGTAATAGTTTGAAGTGTAAATTGTGTTTTTTAATCAAACAAAGCCTTTGGTAACACAAGTAACATGATTTTATACTTATAATACGACTCGTATTCAATAAATATAAATGCTATAAAATTTAATTCTGAAGAAGTTAATATTTGCTTATTTTTTTAAAATCAATTCTTTATAGTCAATAAAGCTTTGTTTTACAATTTGTTTAGCAATTTCAGCATTTTGAAACTCTCGAACTTCTACGGTTTTGTTTTCCAATTTTTTATAATCTTCAAAAAAGTTTCGGAGTTCTTTGATAAAATGTTCAGGTAATTCTGAAATATCATTAATATGATTT
>JAUWLK010000062.1 GCA_030613745.1 Flavobacteriaceae bacterium
GTGCAAAACACTACTACTATTATTATAATTAATTTTTGCATATCTTAATTTTCAAATATTAAATTTTCTATATCTGTATTGTTTAAATAATCTATAATTTCTTCATCTGAATAATTATCCTCAATAATCAGGTCAACATCACTAAAAGTTTCTGCTATATCATAAGTGTTAAATGAAATTAGATCATCTTCAATCCAGTTTTCAATTTCAGACATAGCCACATTATCAATATTAAAACTATTACTATTGTTTTTGAATTTATTTATTCCAATATATAATAAAAAAGAAGCAGCAATTGAAAAACTGATAATTTTTAAATAATTATAATTTTTTAGTGAAATAACTTTTGAAGATTTATTGAAATTGTATTTTGTAAGTATTTTGTTATCAATATTTTCAAGATATCTTTCAGGTGTTTTAAAGCCTGAAGCTTTAGTTAGCAATGGCTTTTTAATTTGGCTTATAATTTTATCTTTAATATTTTCAAAATAGTTTTCCGGACTCTTAAATCCAGATGTATTTTTATTCATATTTGTATAAAAATTATTTTCAAACTCTTTAAAATAACCTTTTGGAGCTACAAATCCTGTATTTGATTTTTTAATTTTATTTAATATGTCTTTGTTTATACGCTTCATTTATTATATATGACTTAAAATCTTAACAATGGTTTATTCTGATGTTAAATAGTTTTCTATTTTTTTTCTGGCATGATGATACGAAGCTTTTAAAGCTCCAACAGAAGTATCTAATATTTCTGAAATATCATTGTATTTCATGTTATCAAAATATTTCATATTAAATATCAATTTCTGCTTTTCAGGTAATTTTGCTATAGCTTTTTGTAATTTTATCTGAATCTCATCACCATCAAAATAAACATCTGCTTGTAAATTTTCTACCATTTGAAGTTGTAGAGTAGGGTTATCAATTTTATTAATTTTTGCTTTTTTATTTAGAAAATTAATGGATTCATTTGTAGCTATTCTATACATCCAGGAATACAATTTGCTATCGCCTTTGAAATTATTTATATTTTTAAAAACTTTTATAAAAGTATTTTGCAATACATCATCGGCATCATCATGAGAAATTATAATTTTACGAATATGCCAATATAATCGCTCTTTATACAACGAAATTAATTCGCGAAATGCTTTTTCTTGAGATACAGGATTTTTTAATTGCTCTATAAAAGTTATCTCTTTTATCACTAATTTTTTTCTTTTTATGACTACTAAATTAAAAAAAGGTTTAAAGTATTATTAGTTAACAATTAAAAATTTTAAGATTTATTTCTAGATCAGTTAAAATTTCATTGCTATTTTTATATTTAAAACTCTGCCACTTAGATAATTAGGAATAGCAACAGATCTGTTTGATGATATATCTTTTACCCATGTATTGGTAATGGTATTTTGTACATCAAACATGTTGAACAATTCAATACCGGCAGAAAGTTCTTTAAATTTCTCTTGCCATTTTTGTTTAGCAGGATTTTGAAAATCAACAAATACATACGAAATTCCTATATCTGATCTGAAGTAATCCTTTAATCTGTTTTGGTATAGATACGGATCAGCATAAGATGGAGATCCCCCAGGGACTCCCGTATTATATACTAAATTTAAATACATTTTTAAACTAGGAATTGTAGGAACATAATCTTGAAACAATATTGCGAATTTTAATCGCTGGTCAGTAGATCTTGAAATATACCCTCTATCATCAATATTTTCTTTAGTAAGTAAATAACCTAAACTAAACCATGATTCTGTACCGGGAACAAATTCACCATTTAAACGAATATCAAAACCTGTAGCATAAGCAATTGTATTATTCTCTGCACTATATCTTATTTTAACATTATTAATAGTAAACGGATTAACATCTGTTATTTTTTTATAGTACGCTTCAGTAACTAATTTAAATGGTCTATTCCACATTTTAAAGCTGTAATCATTACCAATTACAAGATGTATTGATTTTTGAGCTTTAACTTCAGGATGTACAATTCCTAATGAATCACGTAGTTCTCTGTAAAAAGGAGGTTGATAATAATAACCTCCTGAAATTCTAAACAACATATCTTTATCCCAATTAGGTTTGATTGCAAATTGAGCTCTCGGACTTACAACTATATGATTTTTAGTATCAATATTTTTACTACTAATATCCCAATATTGCGTTCTTATTCCGAGATTATACCAAACGATATGATCATTTATAGATGATTTTTTACTCCATTGGGCAAATCCTGATAATCGATTAATTTTTACATTATTATTAGCTCTAACATTTTGATACAAAACTAATGGTCCGGCATAAGGCGTATAAGGCTCCTCATTATTTGGTAATAAATAAGGGGGTCTTAAAGAAAAACCTGCCGAATCAATAACTTGCCACTCAATAATACGATCTTTGATATTTTCATATTGGTATTTTACACCAACTTCAAAAAGATTGGTGTTCTTTCTGTACGATGCTTTTAAATTTATATTACTTATTTGAGCTTCTAAATCATTTCTTGCATGGTCCAATTGAGAGCCAATTGCTTGAACAAAATTTATATCTCCAAAATTATCTGAGCCAAAATCAGCATTAACTTCTCCAATACCATAAAAAGCCAAGATGTCATAATGTTCTTGCTCATTCGTATTATAAGTTGAAGTAGTTAGAGTCAAAGTGAGATCATCGCTTGCTTTATAAATTCCACTAATTGCTCCAAAAATTGTTTCGTAGCGATCTTTTTCCCTTCCTTTATAGTTTACAACCAAAGCCAAGGGATTAATAATAGTTCCAAAATTTGTTTGTTGTGAAATAGGAGTGAAGTTATAATTATTTAAGGCATAACTTCCTAAAAAATCTAATGTAAATTTATTGTTAAACTCATACGATAAATAGGTTTGAATATCTGTAAAATTCGGGTCGTAATTTGAATTAATATCTCTACTGTTTACAATTAAGCTATTGTTGTAATACCTAGCGCCAATAATTGCATTAAACTTTTTGTTTTCAGAAACTCCTTCAATAGTAGCTGATGCACCAAGTAAGCTAGCGTCAATTGCTACTCCAAAATGCATTGGTTTTCTATACGTAATATCTAAAACAGAAGATAATTTATCACCATATTTAGCTTGAAATCCACCAGCAGAAAAATCAACATTTTGTGTTAAATTTGGATTAACAAAACTCAACCCTTCTTGTTGACCTGATCGAATTAAAAACGGACGGTAAATTTCAATGCCGTTTACATATACTAAATTTTCATCAAAACTACCACCTCTAACATTGTATTGCGTGCTTAACTCATTATTAAAACTTACTCCTGGTAAAGTCTTTAAAACTCCTTCAATACCACTATTTACACTAGGTATTATTTTTACAATTTCAGATTTTACTGTTGTAATTCCTTCAGCATTCTTTTTTTCATCTTTTAAAACAACTTCTTTAATTTCTTCCGTTTTTATTTGAAGTTTTGGTGAAAAAATCAAGGTTTTATTATTGGGAATTCTTACCCTTTTGATATAATTTTTATAAGAAATATGACTAAAAAGAATATTGATTACTTTACCTGAAGGCACATTTAAACTATATTCACCTTGTGAACTTGTAGTAGTACCTGTTTTTTCAAAACTAATAGAAACATTTTCTATAGGATTTCCTTTATTATCAGACACTTTACCTTTAATGGTAGCTGTTTGGGCTGTAGCCAAGCTTGTGAGGGTTATAAAGTAAAATAGAAAAATTAAATTTGCTTTCAAAGGAATATATAGTTTAATCTTTTCTGTTAAATGTACTTGTAAATGTAGTAGAATTATTTACATTATCAGTAACAATTATTTTTAAAGTGTGCGAAGTGCCAATTAAAACTTTATCACTAAAATCATAAGTAAGAGTTCCCTTTTTAGGATTGAATTTCAACAAAATCCACTCACCATCAATTTCTCCTCTAAATGATTTAATTCCAGAACCTCTATCAAATATTTTTACTTGCAAATATCTATTTTTAGTCAACCATTGATTTTCTTTAAAGTTTTTTGGAGAGATTTTTGGATAAACATTGTCAGTAGTTAATGTAAAATTACCTAAACTTTTACTTGATGCTTTTAATTTTCCGTCTTTAAACCGAGTTTTTAAATAATTTAATTTTCCATATTTATTCTTTTTTGCAATATACATCTGTTTGATTTCATCATGTGAGTATTTAGATACATCAAAAGCTATATTGAAATAATTTTGAACAGGTACTGAGCTATTATGCAATTTTGCTATACCATTTGTATAAGAATAATCGAAATAAAAGTCTTCATAAAATATATTTTTCGGAAAATACACATGTATTAAACTGTCACTTATACTATTATTTTGATTAGCTTTGAAGTAATAAGGTGTTTTTTTAATTTTTTTATAAACTAAAATTGTATCTTTTTTTCCTTTAATTGGAATAATTAGTTTTGTTTGATTTCCTGCAAAATCTTTTGCAATTAGTGTTACTTTATAATCTAAACTGTCTTTAACTGTAAAATATCCTTTATCAATTATTGTTTTATACAGGCTTAGTTTATTATCTGGATAATCAATAAAACATTTTTGAACACGTTGTTTCAATTTTGCAAATCTCTCATAATCAATGTATGAGTTTATATATCTAGATTCACTAAATGAAAATTTATCCAAAGTAAATTGAAAGATTTTATTCCCATTTACTTGCATTTCTAAATCATATAGTCCATTGTGATTCAAAGCCCCATCTAATCGATCATAAGCATTAATTCCAATACCAATCTTACCGTATGCATAAATAGTATTAGCTAATAAATCACCGTTAGGTTTGTGTTTTAAAATGATATTAACAAGTTTGTTAGATCTATTTACTTGGGAAGTATCATTTTTTGAATAAGCAAAAGCTGTTTGAATTTTGGGTTTTTTATGGTCAGGAATTTTAATACCAAATAACATTGGATTTAAAATATTTGATTTTACATCTCTTATTTCATAATGTAAATGTGGACCACCTGAACTACCTGAATTTCCACTAAGTGCAATAATTTCTCCTTTAGTTATTTTTAATTCATTTGATTTTGGGTATAATCTTATGGTGAAACTTTCTTTCTCATATTGATGTCTTTTTACGTATTTTTCAATTTTTGGTGAAAATTTCTTTAAATGTCCATAAACAGTTGTATATCCATTTGGGTGTGTAATATAAATTGCATTTCCATATCCCCAAAGTGAAACATTAATTCTTGAAACATAGCCATCGGCTGAAGAAAACACATTCAAACCTTCACGTTGTTGGGTTTTAATGTCAAGACCGGCATGAAAATGATTTGACCTTAATTCACCAAAAGTGCCTGATAATACTAGAGGTATATCCATAGGATTTATAAAATAATCTTTTGGATATTTGTTTTGTGAATAAAGAAATCCAATAAAGTTTAAAAAGATAATTAAAATAAGTTTTTTACTCATAATTTTGCTAAATTAGCAATAAGAAATGATACAAAAAAACGTATATTTTAAATAGTTATTATTCAATTATTTGAATATTTTTTAATTTAATTATATTAAAATAGTTGTTTAATTGTATAAGGAATACTAAATTTGTTGAAATTGTTTGATTCTTTGAATTGATGAGTAATTTGTATGAGATAGTAAATTTGCTGGATAATAAACTAACAAAATTGTTGCAAAAACACGATAACTTGCAACGGAATAATAAGCAATTATTACAAGAAAAAAGTAAATTAGAACAGCAACTATTACAACAACATCAATTAATTAATGATTTAGAACAAAACCATGAATCATTAAAAATTGCAAATGCAATTGTAGGCAGCAAAGAAGATAAACATTTGACCAAACTCAAAATCAATACATTGATTCGTGAAATTGATAAATGCATAGTTCAATTAAGCGACTAGAATAAAGGATGAACGAAAATCTAAAAATAAAAGTAACCATTGGAGATCGAGTTTATCCATTAACCATTAAAAGCGAAGGAGAAGAAGAGGGTGTTAGAAAAGCGGTTAAAAAAATAAATGAACTTATAAAAAAGTTCGAGCAAAATTATGAAGTGAGAGATAAACAAGATGTTTTAGCAATGTGCGCTTTACAATTTGCATCTCAACATGAAGTACGTAGTGTTCATGATGAAATGGATATTCAAAAAGCAGAAAAAAAATTACGAGAAATTAATGAATTATTAGATTCTCATTTAGTATAAGTTCTTTAAAATTAAAACAATTACTGCCTACATTAGTTATTTGTTTAATAAACTCAACATTATCAAATTAAAAAGGATGAGTTTTTATTGCGAAAGCGTGCCTAATTAAATGATTTACTCATTTTAAAATTGGATACTTGACCAATAAGTTAATCCTAAACTTGTTTACAAGGAGTTTACAAAACCGTTTCTGATGTAGGCTTTTTTTATATATAAATATGACAGCAACAGTAGCAACAGCGATAACAATAGCAATAGTAGCTTTGATTTTAGGCTATATCATAGCCAAAGTCTTAGAAAAAAATAAAGCATCATCAACCTTAAAAAATGTTAGCAAACAAGCTTCAACTATCTTAAAAGAAGCTAAAATTGATGCAGAAGGTATTAAAAAAGATAAAATATTTCAGGCCAAAGAAAAATTTATTGAATTAAAATCTGAACATGAAAAAGTTATTTTTTCACGAGAAAAAAAGATCAATGAATCAGAAAAAAGAGTACGTGATAAAGAATCACGTGTTTCACAAGAATTAGATAAGAATAAAAAACTTAATAAATCTATAGAAGATAAAGAAAAAGATTTCAATTATCGTTTAGAATACATAGATAAGAAAAAGATTGAAGTTGAAAAATTACATAAAAATCAAGTACTTCAATTAGAAACCATCTCTGGACTTTCAGCTATTGATGCAAAAAAAGAATTGGTTGAAACTTTAAAAGAAGAGGCTAAATCTGATGCAATGTCATACATACAAAGCACATTGGAAGAAGCAAAATTAACCGCTCAGCAAGAGGCTAAAAAGATAGTTTTAAACACTATTCAACGAATAGGAGTAGAGCAAACAATTGACAATTGTATTTCGGTCTTCAATTTAGAAAATGATGATGTTAAAGGAAGAATTATTGGTAGAGAAGGTAGAAACATTCGTGCAATAGAATCTACTACCGGTGTTGAAATTATTGTAGATGACACACCAGAAGCTATCATTTTATCGTGTTTTGATCCGGTACGTCGTGAAATTGCACGATTATCATTACATAAATTGGTTACTGATGGTAGAATTCACCCTGCACGTATAGAAGAAGTAGTTGCTAAAACAACCAAGGAAATAAATCAAGAAATAATTGAAGTAGGAAAACGAACGGTTATAGATTTGGGTATACATGGTTTACATCCTGAATTGATAAAAACGGTTGGTAGAATGAAATATAGATCTTCATATGGTCAGAATTTATTGCAGCACTCTCGTGAAGTTGCAAATTTGTGTTCTTTAATGGCAGCAGAATTAGGATTGAATCCTAAAATTGCTAAACGAGCTGGATTATTACATGATATTGGAAAAGTTCCAGATACAGATGCCGAACTACCTCACGCTATTTTAGGAATGCAATGGGCAGAAAAATATGGAGAAAAACCAGATGTGTGTAATGCAATTGGTGCCCACCATGATGAAATAGAAATGAAATCATTATATGCTCCAATAATTCAAGTATGTGATGCCATTTCAGGTGCTCGTCCTGGAGCCAGAAGACAGGTGATAGATTCTTATATCCAACGCTTAAAAGAATTAGAAGATGTAGCATTTGGGTTTAGTGGTGTACAAAAAGCTTATGCAATTCAAGCAGGTAGAGAATTAAGAGTTATTGTTGAAAGTGAAAAAGTTGATGATGCAAAAGCAGCAGAATTATCTTTTAGTATTACTCAAAAAATACAAAACGATATGACTTATCCTGGTCAAGTAAGGGTTACTGTTATAAGAGAAACTAGAGTAGTAAATATAGCTAAATAAACTTATATATATATATTAAATAAAACGCACGGAATCATTTTCCGTGCTTTTTTTACTTATCATTTTCTATCTTGATTAAAAAATCAAAATAAACTTCAGCTCCATCGTAAATTGATGAAATTGAAATAGACTCATTTTTATTATGAATTCCTTCAACTTGGTCTCGGCTAAGGTAAACTGGTATACTTGCATAAGCAGGTATTCCTTTTGCTCTAAAAGCACCTAAATCATTTATGTTTGGAAGCATAATAGGCATCACTTTTGAAGTTGGATATTTTTCTTCTATCGCTTTAGATAAATTCTTATAATAAATATTATTTGTTATTGAAGGTTTAGTCTTCGGCATATTTTCAACAACAGTTATTTTGATAGAATCATTTTTTAATCTTTTTTTGATTTCATTTAAAAAATCAAGTTCATTAGTTAAGGGTAATAATCTACAATCTAAATAAGCGCCAATTTTTGTAGGTATTTTATTATAAGAATGATTATCAGTATAAATATTTGTCAGCGTAATTGTATTTGAAAATAATGCAAAAAGTTCAGGTTGTTTTCTTAATTGAGGAACAAGTATTGGCTTAAACAATTTTGGGTTTTTTAAAATCATTTTTTCAAATCCTTTTTTATGTGTGCCTAATGTTTTTAAAAAACTAGTATTCAATTCGTTGAAAATTGTTTTATTTTTTTTCTTTACCAATTTATTTAATGCAGTAACCATTTCTTTATTGGCATATTCTAAAGGTGTAATTGAACCATGCCCACTTGTGTTTATAGACAGCTCTAAGTTTAACCAAAAAGCTCGTTTATGGGCTAAAGAAATTCCGAAAATAGGATGTTTAAATTCTCCTTCAATTAAAGATGTTAATTCTGACGGACCTTCACCAATTACAACTACAGGATTTAATTGATCTAAATAATTATCAATTACATATTTAACACCTCCATCACATTGTGATTCTTCACAAGAAACCGATAAAAATGTTATATTATGTTTGCTGTTTTTTGAATTTGGGGAATTTAAATATTTTACAATACTGAAAAGCTGCATTATTGCAGCTCCTTTATTGTCTATTGCTCCTCTACCATAAACTTCACCATTTATAATTTTTCCTGAATATGCTTCAAATTTTGAGTCATTATTTTCATGTACTACATCAATATGATTTAGGAAAATTATATTTGGTTTATTAGCAGATAAAGGAAATATTGATGCAGCAAAGTTATACATACCATTTTTATTTCCAAATTCAGTTATGATAAGTCCATTTTCACGGCAAACAGATTTGATATAATCACCTGCTACTTTTTCATTACCACTTACTGATGGTACTTGTATGTATTTTTGCAAAACATTTTCTAATGAAATATTTTCACCATTTACTTTTAAATAATTAATTTCAGCATACTGGCAATAAATAATTCCATGTAAAAATATTATCAGAAAAGTGATTTTTTTCATTGAAAAAAAATAAATTTTAAGCAATATATAAAATTATAACATTTTATTTTATTGTCAAACTAAAAATTAATAGAATCTACTTATGAAATAATTACTAATTTAGCTCAAAACATTTTATGGACATTGAAGGTTTTTTGAGTATTTTATTGGGAATAGCTTTAGCATCTGCAGTCGGATTTAGAATTTTTGTTCCTTTTTTTATGTTAAGCATTGCTTCACATTTTCAATTAATTGATTTAAACGAAAATTGGCTTTGGGTAGGTAATACTACAGCCATGATTACTTTAGGTGTTGCAACAATTGCTGAAATTTTAGCCTATTTAATACCATGGATAGATAATATATTAGACACTATTGCTATTCCTTTAGCAGCAATAGCAGGAACCGCTATTATGCTTTCTACTGTAGCAAATTTTGATCCATTTATAATCTGGATTTTGGCAATAGTTGCCGGTGGAGGAACGGCAACTGCCATTAAAAGTTCAACATCAACTACCAGGTTAGCTTCAACTGCAACTACTGCAGGATTGGCAAATCCTATAATTTCAACTGTAGAATCAGGTATTTCAATTGTACTTTCTATATTGGCTATATTTTTACCGGTTTTGGCAGTAATTTTAGTAATTTTTATTTTCTGGATGATTTATAAAGTGTTTAAAAAAGTCGTTCCCAAAAATAAAATTGAAAATCAAACCTAGTTTATTCCCATTAAATTTATATTTTTCAGATATTTGCATTTTTAAATTTATTATTGAATAACCCAAGCTATTAATGAAACCAAGTATTCCAAAAGGAACAAGAGATTTTTCTCCAATTGAAATTGCTCGTCGTAATTATATATTCAGTACCATAAAGCAAGTTTTTGAACTTTACGGATTTCAACCTATTGAAACTCCAGCTTTTGAAAACTCAAGCACTTTAATGGGCAAATATGGCGAAGAAGGAGATAGACTTATTTTTAAAATTTTAAATTCAGGGGATTACCTAAAGAAAGTAGATGAAACTTTGCTTAATGAAAAGAATTCTCTCAGAATAACTTCATTTATCTCTGAAAAAGCACTCCGCTATGACCTAACAGTACCTTTTGCTCGATATGTGGTACAACATCAAAATGAAATTACATTTCCGTTTAAACGATATCAAATGCAACCGGTTTGGAGAGCTGATCGACCACAAAAAGGCAGATTTAGAGAGTTTTATCAATGTGATGCAGATGTTGTTGGTAGCAAAAGTTTATGGCAAGAAGTTGAATTTGTGCAATTGTATGATGATGTGTTTACAAAACTCGGTTTAACCGATAGCATTATCAAAATTAATAATCGTAAAATTTTATCTGGTTTTTCCGAAATTATTGGAGCAAAAGATAAATTAATTGATTTTACCGTTGCTCTAGACAAATTAGATAAAATTGGAACAGAAGGGGTTATAAAAGAAATGTTGTCAAAAGATATTTCTGAAGAAGCTATTGAAAAAGTTAAACCTCTGTTTAATTTTAATGGTTCAAACCAAGAAAAATTACAACAGTTAGTAATTATGCTTTCCAATTCTGAAGAAGGCTTGAAAGGAGTAGAGGAGTTGCGATTTGTTATTGAAAGCATTGAAGAATTAGGATTGAAAAGCGCAATTTTAGAATTGGATGTAACTTTAGCCAGAGGATTAAATTATTATACTGGTGCTATTTTTGAAGTACAAACCAACAACGTAAAGATGGGATCTATTGGTGGTGGTGGAAGGTATGATGATTTAACGGGAGTATTTGGGTTAAAAGACATTAGCGGTATAGGAATTTCATTTGGTTTAGATAGAATTTACCTGGTGTTAGAAGAGCTTAATTTGTTTGGTGATGCGGAATTACCTAAACCCCAAGTTCTCTTTTTGAATTTTAATGAAAAT
>JAUWLK010000237.1 GCA_030613745.1 Flavobacteriaceae bacterium
GTAAAGCTCTACTCAAATCTCCATCATTAGCTTGTAATATACCTGCTATCATTACCATACTTACTGCTGTTAAAGGAGCAGTAGGTCCTGAAATTTGTGTATTTGTACCACCAAATAGAGAAGCAAAAAAACCTAAAAAAATTGCTCCGTATAAACCAGCACTCGGACCTAAACCAGATGAAACACCAAAGGCAAGTGCTAGAGGTAAAGCTACTATACTTGCGGTGAGGCCTCCAAATACATCACCTTTTATGTTTGAAAATATTTTATTCATACAAAATTTTAGTTAAATAATGTTTTGTGAAAATAATCAAATTCATTGTATTTTCAAATTGATTTTTTATAATTTTGAAGTCATTATTTTATTTTTATGTTTTTGATAAACTCTTAATTAATTTTATATGCTTATAATAGGAATTGCTGGTGGTACTGGTAGTGGGAAAACAACAGTTGTAAATCAAATTATAAACGAATTACCCGCTGAAGAAGTTACAGTTATTTCACAAGATTCATACTACAATAAAAACGAAAATTTATCATATGATGAAAGATCTAAAATAAATTTTGATCATCCTAGAGCTATTGATTTTGAACTGTTAGTTAGTCATTTAAAAAGTTTGAAGAATGAAGAAATAATTGAGCAACCAATTTATTCATTTGCAAACCATAACAGAATTAAAGATACAATAAAAACACATCCTAGAAAGGTTCTTATTGTTGAAGGGATTTTAATTTTTACAGAAAAAAAATTAAGAGATTTAATAGATATTAAGGTTTTTGTACATGCAGATTCTGATGAACGATTGATAAGAAGGTTAAGAAGAGATATTAAAGAAAGAGGAAGAGATATTGATGAGGTGTTACAAAGATATCAAGACACTTTAAAGCCTATGCATCAACAATTTATTGAGCCTACTAAAAATTATGCCGATATTATTATTCCGCATGATAAATATAACACTGTTGCTATAGATGTTGTGAGAACTGTAATTACTGAAAGATTAAATAATGACATTTAAACAGATTAGAGAAAATAAATTCATTAAGTTTATTACAAATAAATATGTAGCTGTACTTTTATTTTTTGTTATCTGGATGTTGTTTTTTGATGAAAATTCATATTTAAATCATCGAGAATTAAACCAAGAAATAGATAAATTAGAAAATGCAAATGAATATTTTAAAGAACAAATAAATGCTGATAATAAAATTATTAATAACTTAAATGACCCTGATTCTCTAGAAAAATATGCACGTGAAGAATATAAAATGAAAAGGGAAAATGAAGATATATATATTATTGAATATGATACTGTTGAAAAAGAATAGTAGAAGATAAGAAGTGGTGAAGATAAGAAATAATATAGTGGTCAATAAGTGAACATTCAATACAAATACTGTACACTATTATGAGTAATTTTTTATTTAAAGAATTTCAACCAGTTTCATCCAAAGAGTGGAAACAAAAAATTCAAGTTGATTTAAAAGGAGCTGATTACAATAAAACTTTACTCACAAAAACCAATGAAGGAATTACTATAAAACCTTTTTATCACAGTGATAATTTTAAGCAAGTTGAAATATTAAATAATCAATCTGATTTTCAAATTTGTCAAACGATATTTGTGAGTGATGAAAAAACTGCAAACTATTTAGCAATTGATGCTTTAAAACGTGGAGCAGATTCTATTAAATTTATTGCCAATATAACATTTGAATATAAGACATTACTAAAAGATTTATTTTCTTTAAGAGATGAAAAAATAAAAGTCTTTTTTCAATTACAATTTTTAAATGAAGAGTTTATTTTAAGTTTAAATGAATTTGTGAAAAATGAAGATATTTTTTTAAATATTGATTTAATTTCTAACCTGGTTAAAACGGGTAATTGGTTTTACAATAATAAAAAAGACCACGATATTTTAAAATCAATTCTTAATAACACAAAAAATAATATTGTTGTTTTAGGTGTTGATGCTTCTCATTATCAAAACTCTGGAGCAAATATTGTTCAGCAGGTTGCTTACGTATTAGCTCATGCCAATGAGTATTTAAACTTTATTACGAGTGACAAAATAACGAAACAACCTTTTTCAATAAACTTTAATTTTTCTGTAGGGAGTAATTACTTTTTTGAAATAGCAAAACTAAGAGCTTTTCGATATTTATTTGATTTGTTATTGGATGAATACGACATAAATGTTACTACAAATATTTTTGCAGAACCGAGTTTTCGCAACAAAACACTATATGATTATAATGTTAATATGTTGCGAACTACTACAGAATGTATGAGTGCTGTTTTAGGAGGTGCTAATTCAATAAGTAATATTGCCTATGATGTGGTTTTTCATAAAAAGAATGAATTTGGTGAAAGAATTTCACGCAATCAATTAATTATATTGAAAGAAGAAAGCTATCTTAAAAATGCTGATTTTGCTAAAGGGTCTTATTATATTGAAGAATTGACTTATGAAATTGCAGAAAAGGCCTTGAAGATATTTAAGGACATTGAAAAAAACGGAGGATTTGTAAAACAACTTTTTAAAGGAACTATTCAAAGAAAAATTGAAGAAAGTGCTGATAAAGAGCAATCGCAATTTGATGATAAAAACCTAGTTTTATTAGGAACAAATAAACTTCCAAATAAAGAGGATAAAATGAAAGATGATATAGAGTTGTATCCTTTTTTAAAAACTAAAAATCATGAAACTTTGATAAAACCAATTCTGGCAAAAAGATTGGCGGAGAAATTAGAACAAAAACGATTGACTGATGAATCGATTTGAAAATTGAACTATGCAGAGAAAAAACATTCAACATATTAAATTCAAGAATCAAGAACCAAGAACCAGGATTCAAGACTTAAGTCATGAAAATTTTGTAGCAGGAATTCCGCCATATTTGCGTGGTCCATACTCTACTATGTATGTCCGTCGCCCATGGACAATTAGACAATATGCTGGGTTTTCAACTGCCGAAGAAAGCAATGCTTTTTACAGGCGAAATTTAGCCGCTGGTCAAAAAGGTTTATCTGTTGCGTTTGACTTGGCAACACATCGGGGTTATGATTCTGATCATGAACGTGTGCAAGGAGATGTTGGGAAAGCTGGTGTCGCTATTGATTCGGTTGAGGATATGAAAATATTGTTTAATCAAATTCCTTTAGATAAAATGTCGGTTTCAATGACTATGAACGGAGCTGTTTTGCCAATTTTGGCATTTTATATAGTTGCAGCAGAGGAACAGGGTGTTGTACCTGAGTTGCTTTCCGGTACCATTCAAAATGATGTTTTAAAAGAGTTTATGGTGCGTAATACTTATATATATCCACCAAGTCCATCTATGAAAATTATTGCTGATATTTTTAAATTTACAACAGCAAATATGCCAAAATTTAATAGCATTTCAATATCAGGTTATCATATGCAAGAAGCTGGAGCAACTCTTGAAATTGAGCTAGCTTATACTTTAGCTGATGGCTTAGAATATATTAGAACAGGAATTGCAACAGGTATGAATATTGATGATTTTGCACCTCGTTTATCTTTCTTTTGGGCTATAGGTATGGATCATTTTAAGGAAATTGCTAAACTAAGAGCTGGCAGAATGTTGTGGGCAAAAATTGTTAAACAATTTAAACCTAAAAATCAAAAATCATTGGCATTACGTACACATTGTCAAACGAGTGGTTGGAGTTTAACAGCTCAAGATCCTTTTAATAATGTGGCAAGAACAACTATTGAAGCAATGGCTGCCGCTTTGGGCGGAACACAATCTTTACATACCAATGCTTTGGATGAAGCAATAGCCTTACCAACAGATTTTTCAGCAAGAATTGCAAGAAATACGCAAATCTTCATACAAGATGAAACGCTTATTACCAAAACTGTTGATCCTTGGGCGGGCAGTTATAAATTAGAAAAATTGACAGATGAAATTTCCACTAAAGCATGGAAATTAATAAAAGAAGTTGAAGAATTAGGAGGCATGACTAAAGCTATTGAAAAAGGAATTCCCAAAATGAGAATTGAGGAGGCTGCCGCTAAAAAACAAGCTAGAATAGA
>JAUWLK010000230.1 GCA_030613745.1 Flavobacteriaceae bacterium
TCCAAAATTAAATACCTCTGTAAAATATCAAATTTTTAATAAGGGTAAAACTGCTTATAACTCAGTTTATAGAAATTCGTATTTCGTTACTCCAGAAAAAGATGTATTATTAACTGAATTTGGAATTCAAACATACACAGCATTTAGACCAGATAAAATTGATTGGGCTGTAACTGCCTTTTATTCTCGAGAAATCAATAAATATTTAAATACTAAAATCACTTATACATATAATAAGTTTTCAGCAAAAAATATTGGTTTAGGTATATCTACACATTTTAATAAAATAAATTTTTATGCTACTGCAGATAATTTATTAAATTTGTTTAAAATAAAAGATAGTAATTATCAATCCTTCCAGTTTGGATTGAATTTTATTTTTAAATAATTTTAAATTAGTAAAAATGAAAAATAAATATTTAGTTATCGTAATCTTGTTATCTTATGTTTCAATAGCTTTTGCTCAGGATAATTTAAATGCATATAAATATGTAATTGTTCCTAAAAAATATGATTTTTTAAAAGAAGATGATAAATACCAATTAAATTCATTAACAAAATTTTTATTTGAAAAAAAATCTTTTCAAACTATGCTCGAATATGAGAGCTATCCTGCAGACTTATTAGCAAATCCTTGTTTAGCAGTTACAGTAGGTGTGAATGATAATTCTACCATGTTTACATCTAAATTGACTATTGAATTAAAAGATTGCCATAACAAGGTAGCATTTACTTCAAAAGAAGGTAGAAGTAAAGAAAAAGATTATAAAAGATCTTATCAAGAGGCTTTGCGAAATGCATTTATTTCCATAGATGAATTGGATTATAATTTTGATTCTAAACTAGTAAATAATGTACAAGTAACAACACATACTCCAAATCCTAAATCTAGTCATATTGTAACGGTTAAAACAATTGATAAAATTGAAGAAAAGCAAATTACAAATAAAACTCCTGAAAAACAGATAATAACAAAAACTCCAACACCAAAAGCTGTCCCTGCAAAACCTATTAAAAAAGATGATAATGCAATGGATGAGCAAGCTGTTAATGTTGTTTTAGTTAAAAAAACAGCAGCCAATTCATATAAAAATGATAAAATCTCTTTTTTATTAATAAAGCAAAATAATAGTTTGGTTGCTTATATAAGTGAAAGTAAAGATGATAGATATCAAAAAGGAGAAATAATCGGAACCTTATTAAAAACCTCATTACCAGATATATATCGTGTAACTTGGAAGAATAAAGAAGGTGAGTTTGAAGAAACTACCGGGTATTTTGATAAAGTTGGAGATTTGAATATTGATGTTAATCGTGATGGTAAAATTGAGGTTGTTATTTTTAAAGTAGAAAAGTAAGATATATTTCTAGGTTTGTTAAAGTTTTTGATTTTATTTAAATACTTGTAGTAGCTTTTTAATAATCATACTTGCCTTTCCATCTTTGTTTTAAAAATTCTCTAAAGTTATTTTCTCTAGTATTATTTCCAGGATCATATATTTTTGAATTTTTAATTTCATCTGGTAAAAATTCTTGATCTATAAAGTTATTTTCGTAGTTATGGGCATACTTGTATTCTATCCCATAATTTAATTCTTTCATTAATTTGGTTGGTGCATTTCGTAAATGTAATGGTATAGATAAATCACCTGTTTCTTTTACCATTTTTTGTGCTTTACTAATTGCTAGATAGGAAGCGTTGCTTTTGGCAGAATTTGCCAGATAAATTGCGCATTGACTAAGTATAATTCTTGATTCAGGTATACCTATAATAGATACAGATTGAAATGTATTATTTGCTAATATCAAAGCTGTAGGATTTGCATTACCAATATCTTCTGAAGCTAAAATTAACATTCTTCTAGCAATAAATTTAACATCTTCACCACCTTCAATCATTCTTGCCAGCCAATAAACGGCTGCATTTGGATCGCTTCCGCGGATAGATTTAATAAATGCTGAAATGATATCATAATGTTGTTCACCTGTTTTGTCATATCTAACAACATTTTTTTGTACTTTTTGCAAAACCAAATCATTAGTAATTTCAATTATTGGTTCTTTTTCAGAAGAAACTAATAATTCAAATATATTTAACAGTTTGCGAGCGTCACCACCAGAGAGCTGTATTAAAGCGTCTGTTTCTTTTAGTTTTATAGTTTTTTTAGAAATAATATCATCTTTTTCTATAGCTCTGTGTAATAAAGCAATCAAGTCAGCTCTATCAAATGCATTTAGTATATAAACTTGACAACGTGATAATAATGCCGGAATAACTTCAAAACTTGGGTTTTCGGTTGTAGCTCCCATTAATGTGATCCATCCTTTTTCAACAGCACCAAGCAACGAATCTTGTTGCGATTTACTAAACCGATGAATTTCGTCAATAAATAATATTGGATTTTTAGAAGTAAATAATCCACCACTTTTTTTAGCCTTTTCTATAACATCTCTTACATCTTTTACACCTGAATTTATAGCACTAAGCGAATAAAATGGACGATCAGATTCATTGGCTATAATATTTGCCAGAGTGGTTTTTCCGATACCCGGTGGCCCCCAAAAAATGAGTGAAGGAATTATTCCTTGCTTAATATGATTAGTTAAAGCTCCATTTTTACCAACTAAATGTTGCTGACTTATATAATCATCTAAATTTTTTGGACGAATTCTTTCGGCTAATGGTTCATTCATTTTGTAAAAGTAAAGTAAAAAAAGAAAAATAAAAAGCTGAAAACGAAAAGTAAATATACTAAAGTTTATTTTTTGAAATAAAGCATATCAAACAAATGAATGCTTAAGCAAACTCTATAATTTTCAATTCTATTTCTTAAATTAGCCACAATTATTTAGTAATGAATGAACATAAACAATTTAAATTTTCACTATTAACATTAACAATATCATTGTATTTTGTATTGTTTATATGGATTATTTACTGGTTTGAAGTGAAATATGGCTTTAATTTCAATAAATACGGTATTTATCCAAGAACGTTTAAAGGATTAAGAGGTATTGTGTTTTCACCATTTATACATGGTGATATTAAACATTTGTATCAAAATTCAATCCCTTTATTTGTATTACTTCTTAGCTTATTTTATTTCTATCGAAATATTTCATTTAAAATATTTATTTATGGAACTATTCTCACTGGACTCTTAACCTGGATAATTGCAAGAAAATCTTTTCATATTGGTGCAAGTGGAATTATTTATATGCTGTTTAGTTTTATTTTTTTTAGCGGAATCATAAGAAAGAATTATAGACTTATTGCAGTTTCATTGATGGTTATTTTTCTTTACGGAAGTATGGTTTGGTATATTTTACCTGTGAAAGAAGAAATTTCATGGGAAGGTCATTTATCAGGATTTATTATTGGTTTATTTTTTTCAATTTATTATAGAAATATTGGACCTCAAAAACTAAAGTACGATTGGGAAAAAGAAAACTACGAAAAAGATGATTTTGATAATTTGTTTGATGAAAATGGTGATTTTAATCCGCCCAAGAATAACGATGAAGCTCTTGACTAATTATTTTAACCAATAGCCATTTTCAAATTGAACAATTATCAAATTTTCAAATTGATTATTTTTCAAATTATAGCCTTTGCCTAACAATTTCATATAGAGCAACACCACATGCTACCGAAACATTTAAAGATTCAATATCACCAAGCAAAGGTAATTTCCCTTTAACATCAGTATTTTTTAAAACAGAATTAGAGATACCTTTATCTTCAGAACCCATGACTAGAGCAGTAGGTATTGTTAAATCTATGTCATAAAAATTATTACTTGTTTTTTCTGTAACAGAAACAATTTGAATATCTACAGCTTTTAGTTGATATACAGCATCTAAAATATGATTTACTTTACAAATTGGAATTTTAAAAGCAGCACCTGCTGAAGTTTTTATGGCATCTGCATTAATTGGAGCACTACCATGTGTTGGAATTATAATACCATCAACACCAGTACATTCAGCTGTACGAATAATTGCTCCTAAATTGCGAACATCGCTTATTTGGTCAAGTAGTAAGAAAAGAGGTGTTTTATCACTATTTATTATTTGTTCAATTAGATCATCTAATTCAGTATATGAAATAGAAGAAATCTTAGCTACAGCACCCTGATGGTTTTGAAATTTTGAGAGT
>JAUWLK010000306.1 GCA_030613745.1 Flavobacteriaceae bacterium
CGCTTTGATTTTAATAATTGCAGTATGGGCAATAAAAAATAACAAAAGAAAATTGCATGAAAAATTAATGAAAACTGCAATTATTTTCTCAGGTATTTTTCTCGTTTTGTATCTTGCTTATCACATGACTTCAAATTCTACTTCTTTTGCTGGAGAAGGAGCAATAAAATATTTTTACTTCTTTATTCTTATTTCACATATTTTATTGTCAATTGTTGTAATCCCTTTTGTGTTAATTACTTTTGTAAGAGGAATTACAAATGATTTTGAAAAACATAAAAAAATAGCCAAAATTACTTTTCCATTGTGGTTGTATGTTGCCGTTAGCGGAGTTGTTGTTTATTTAATGATTGCACCTTATTATTAATAATGAAAAAGATACTCTTTATAATATTATTTTTTCTGATGATAAAACAGTCATTTGCCCAATGTGCAATGTGTAAAGCTGTTGTTGAGCAAGGAGGTGAAGAAATGGCCGAAGGGATAAATTCAGGAATTATTTATTTAATGGTTTTCCCATATTTAGCAATAGGAATTGGAATATATTTTTTATACAGGAATTGGAAGAAAAGTAAAGGATAATATATATTGTATAATTGTGTAACAAATTTTATTTTTACTCGTCTTATTTCAAAAATTCAATAAGAAATGAAAACCAAATTTACTTTTGTACTTATTTTTACTTTAATCCTGTCTGTTTATTCTCAAGATTCAAATACTAATGTTAAAAAATGGACATTAAGAGAATGTGTTGATTATGCTATAGAAAATAATTTAACTGTTAAACAAAGTGAATATGATATTTCATTAGCAGAAATAGATAGAAAAGATGCTATAGGGAATTTCATACCTAGTTTAAATTTAAATAGCTCACATTCTTGGAATTCGGGTTTAACAACAGATGTTACAACAGGAGTTTTGCGAAATCAAACAACGCAAACAACATCAGGAGGCATTTCTTCAGGAGTTCTTATTTATAAAGGATTGCAAAATCATAACCAATTGCGAAAAGCTGATTTAAGCATATTGGCAAATCGTTATCAATTAGATAGAATTAAAGATGATATTTCTTTAAATGTAATCAATGCATATTTACAAGTTCTATTTGGAAAAGAAGGTGTTAACGTAGCAATACCCCAATTAGAAATATCGCGAGAACAATTAAATAGAACTAATAAATTAGTAGAAGCAGGAACACTACCTAAAGGTGATTTACTGGATATACAAGCAACTTTAGCTATAGATGAACAAAACTTAATTATTACTCAAAATAATGTAGAAATTTCTTTAATAAGTTTAGCGCAACTTTTACAATTAAGTGATTATGATAATTTTGATATTGCAGAAGATGAAATTTCTAATTTACCATTGGTTAATTTAGCAAATTATTCGGTTGATGAGATTTTTAATAAAGCCCTTGAAAATAGAAATGAAATCAAAGTTGCTAAGACCAATATTGAAATTGCTGAAAAAGATATTAAACTTGCAAAGGGTGCGCTTCAACCAACATTAACAGGTTTTTATAATTGGAATTCAAGATATTCAAATTTAGATAGAATTGTTGGTTTTGAGGTTGATCAAGATAATCCAACAAGAATAATTGGTCAAGTAGAAGGAACAGGTCAAAACGTGATTACTCCAAACGAAACTCCAATTTTAGGAAGTCCTGAAGGGTTATTTGATCAATTTGACAGAAATAGAGGAAGCTCATTTGGGTTGAGCTTAAGTATCCCGGTATTTAATGGTTTTAGAGCTTCTAACAATGTAAAAAGAGCTAAAGTTTATTATGAAAAACAAAAAAATCGTTTAGGAGAAGAAGAATTAGTTCTTGAAAAAATAATACATACTGTTTATACAGATGCTTTAGGAGCCTTAAAACTATATGAAGCAACCCAAAAATCACTTGATGCACAAAAAGAATCGTTTAGATATGCGCAAGAAAAATTTAATGTTGGTGTGATGAATTCTTTTGATTTTAGTCAAATAAAAAATCGTTTGGTAAAAGCAGAATCAGATTTTTTAAGAGCTAAATATGATTTTATTTTTAAAGTAAAATTACTCGAATTTTATTATGGCATACCTGTTGAAATTTAATAATTTTGTACAAATTTTATTACAAAGTTATTTATTTGAATTTTGGCAATTATATTAAATATAGAAACAGCAACAAAAAATTGTTCGGTTAGTTTATCCCTAAAGGATGAAATATTGGGTTTATCCGAATTAAACGAAGGTCAGTTTTCACATGCTGAAAAATTACATACTTTTATTTTAGATGTTTTAAGAGTTTCTGGAAAGAAAATGAAAGATATTGATGCCATAGCTGTGAGTAAAGGCCCAGGATCTTATACTGGGTTAAGAATTGGTGTTTCAGCCGCAAAAGGATTGTGTTTTTCATTAGATAAACCATTAATTTCAATTCCTACATTAACTTCTTTAGCAAATGCAATTTCTGTAAAAGAAGGAGAATTTATTATTCCACTTATTGATGCAAGGCGAATGGAAGTTTATAGTTCAGTATTTGATAATAAGTACCGACAAATTTGTGAAACGAAAGCCGAAATAATTGATGAAAATTCTTTTTTAGAGTTTTTAGAAAAAGGAAAAGTATATTTTTTAGGAGACGGCGCAGCAAAATGTAAAGAAATTATTAACCATGATAATGCTATTTTTCTTGAAGGATATTTTCCATCAGCAAAAGAAATGGCTAGTTTATCATATCATAAGTTTGTAAAAAATGACACCGA
>JAUWLK010000280.1 GCA_030613745.1 Flavobacteriaceae bacterium
ATAAAGCATATCAACTACTTTTCCATAAAATAATGGATTATATCCTCCTTCTGCAGGTAAAAATTCAGCAACTTGATGATAACTATGACTGAAAAAAATACCATAAAAAACAGAATCAATTATATTACCCAAAGCACCTGCGAATATTAAAGAAATAGCAACTATTAAAATATTTGATGATTTTTTACTTTTTAAGGCTTCATTTAGCCAATACCCAATTCCTACAATAGCAACTAAACGAAATAAGGTTAAAAAAAGCTTTCCTGATTTACCACCAAATTCCTTTCCCCAAGCCATTCCGTTGTTCTCTAAAAAGTGAATTCGGAACCAATCTAAACCAAAAACTTTTATTTCTTGACTTAAAACAAAATGTGTTTTAATATAGACTTTAGTTATTTGATCAATTAATAATACTATGAAAATTATAAAAATAGCTTTTTTCAAATTTGTTTTTTTAAATTTTACAATTATACTAAATATTTTTAAACGATTCTAATTGAATATTCGCTTGAATTGCGTTTATATTTAACTCGTTGATACTTTTCCCAAAAACTCCATTTATTTGGTTTTTCTTTTGTATTGAATTTTCCAATTGAAAGTCTGAAGAAACAGCTCCTAAATTAGATTTAATATTAATTTTTAAATTTTTTATTTGATTGCAATAAACATTTCCAACATTTATATTCATATTCACCTTCCCTTTAAAGGAGTCAAGTTTTACTATACCTTTATCCAGATTTAAATTTAAAATTCCATCAAAATTATTTGCATAAAAATTTCCTTGAGAATACGAAATATATGTATTTCTATCCTTTGGAATCTTTATTTGATAGGAAGTGTAAACTGGCTCAACAATACACAACTTATCAACTTGTAAATTAATATCTTCAAAATGATTTTCAATATCTTTTATAAATACTATTCCATTTTTATCTTCCAAAATGAAATTTAAAAACTTATTTACTTCATTCTCTGCAATAACAACTATTTCATCAACATCATCTGTAATAATAATTTCTACCTGATCAATTATATTAAATTCTATAATTATTTTTGTTGAATTACTTGTTATTGAATTTGTATAAATCTTTTGTGCATTTAAATTTCCAACAAAAAGCAAAAGGATTAAAAAAATTAATCCTTTTGTTAAAAAATAAATTTTTAAATTTCTAATATTGATGCCTTTTTGCTTCAATACTTAAAGTTGCATGTGGAACTAATTTTAAACGCTCTTTTGGAATTAAATTTCCTGTTACACGACAAATTCCATAAGATTTATTTTCAATTCGCAATAAAGCATTTTTTAAATCCCGTATGAATTTCTCTTGACGTATAGCCAATTGTACATTTGATTCTTTTGACATGGTTTCTGAACCTTCTTCAAATGCTTTAAAAGTTGGAGAAGTATCCTCAGTTCCATTATTACTATCATTTTTAAAAGCACTTTCAATTAATGCCAAGTCCTCTTCTGAATGACTAATTTTTTCTTCAATAATTAGTCTAAATTCCTCTAATTCCTTATCGGAATATCTTACTTTGTTTTCGTTCATTTTTTAAACTTTTTCTAAAAATAGCTCTGTATTGACATCATCAAATACAATACTATTCCCATTAATAATTTCTTCTGTTAAAACTAGTTCTTTTGTTAATGTTTCATTTTTAATATATGATGCATTTGATGAAACTGCTTTATCAACCACACCATCTTTTTTAATATACAAAATAATTCTATCAGTAACTTCTAATCCTTTTTCTTTGCGTAAATTTTGAATTCTATTAACCAATTCGCGTGCTATTCCTTCATTTCTTAGTTCTTTTGATATAGAAACGTCTAAAGCTACTGTTAAATTGCCCTGGTTTGTAACTAACCACCCCTCAATGTCTTGCGTTGTTATTTCAATTTCATTTAATAAAATAGTTTCCTGCTTACCATTTACATCAACAATTAATGAACCTTCTCTTTCAATTTTAGCTATATCATCATCTGAAAATTTTTGAATAGCTGCACTTACAAATTGCATATTTTTACCAAACTTTGGTCCAAGAACCTTAAAATTTGGTTTTATATTTTTAATCAAAATTCCCGAAGTATCATTTATCAATTCAATTTCTTTTACATTAACTTCTGAAGCTATCAAATTTGAAACAGCTTGAATATCTTCTCTATCTTGTCTATCTAAAACAGGAATCATAATTCGTTGCAAAGGCTGACGAACTTTTATCATTTCCTTTTTTCGCAATGACAAAACCATTGATGAAATGGTTTGAGCCTTTTGCATTTTACGCTCTAATGATTTATCAATTAAAGATAAATCCACTTTTGGAAATTCACCCAAATGTACTGAACTAAAATTATTTTTAGAAATATTTTTTGTTAAATCTCTATACAAATTATCCATATAAAATGGAGCTATTGGCGAGGCTAATTTTGCAACAGTTAATAAGCATGTATAAAGCGTTTGATAGGCTGAAATTTTATCGTGTTGATAGTCTCCTTTCCAAAATCTTCTTCTACTTAATCGAACATACCAATTACTTAAATTTTCAGAAACAAAATAATGAATTGCTCTAGCTACTTTAGTAGGTTCATAATCATCATAAAAATTTTCAACATTTTGAATTAATGTATTTAGTTCTGATAAAACCCATCTATCAATTTCTGGCCTTTCCTTTATAGAAATATCATTTTCAGAATAATCAAAATTATCAATATTGGCATATAATGTAAAAAATGAATAGGTATTGTAAATAGTACCAAAGAATTTTCTACGAACCTCTTCAATACCTTCTATATCAAATTTTAAATTATCCCAAGGATTAGCATTAGAAATCATATACCAACGTAAAGCATCTGGACCATATTTTTCCATTGTTTTAAATGGATCAACAGCATTTCCTAAACGCTTTGACATTTTTTTGCCTTCTTTATCTAAAACCAAACCATTGGAAACTACATTTTTATAAGCTATAGTGTCAAAATTCATGGTTGCTATAGCATGTAAGGTATAAAACCAGCCTCTGGTTTGATCAACTCCTTCAGCAATAAAATCAGCAGGGAAAAATTTATTATCATCTATTTTTTCTTTATTTTCAAATGGATAATGCCATTGTGCATAAGGCATTGCTCCAGAATCAAACCAAACATCAATTAAATCAGGTTCTCTTTGCATTGGTTTTCCTGATGCGGAAACTAAAATAATTTGATCAACTATACTTTTATGTAAATCAATTTTATCATAATTATCATCACTTAAATCACCAACTACAAATTCAGCAAATATATCTTCCTCCATAAA
>JAUWLK010000150.1 GCA_030613745.1 Flavobacteriaceae bacterium
TAACAGATGTCAAAATTGCTTCATGATCCATTGGTTTAACAGTGCGTAAATCAATTATCTCTACAGATATCCCTTCTTTTTCTAATATTTCAGCAGCTTTAAAAGCTTCTTTAATAATTTTGCCAAAAGTAACTATCGTAACATCGGTACCTTCTCTTTTAATATCAGCAACACCTATTGGTAATATATATTCACCATCTGGTACTTCGCCTTTATCTCCATACATTTGCTCAGACTCCATAAAAATTACAGGATCATCATCACGTATAGCTGCTTTTAATAAACCTTTTGCATCATATGGATTAGAAGGAACTATCACTTTTAAACCTGGAGTATTTGCAAACCAATTTTCAAATGATTGTGAATGGGTAGCTCCTAATTGTCCAGCAGAACCTGTCGGTCCTCTAAAAACAATAGGGCAATTGAATTGACCACCTGACATTTGACGAATTTTTGCTGCATTATTAATAATCTGATCTATACCAACCAATGAAAAATTAAAGGTCATATATTCAACAATTGGTCTATTCCCATTCATAGCAGATCCCACTGCTATTCCTGAAAATCCTAATTCAGCAATTGGAGTATCAATAACTCTTTTAGAACCAAATTCATCTAACATTCCTTTTGAAGCTTTATAAGCGCCATTGTATTCAGCAACTTCCTCGCCTAATAAATATACAGATTCATCTCTGCGCATTTCTTCACTCATCGCTTCGGCTATAGCCTGTCTAAATTGTATTTCTCTCATTCTTTAGTATTATAGGTTTGCAAAAATAAATATTTTCATCGAATTCTATTAGAAGATAATGTATAATTTTAAGTTTAAGTTAAAACTATGACACTTTCTTACAAATAATTTTAATTTAAAAAATATTTACTATGCGTGCATAATATATTAAAAATATTTCTTAAATTCGTAACTTTAAAAGTTATATTAACTATTTAGTATATAAAAATGAAAATATTAGTTTGTATTAGTCATGTACCTGACACAACTTCAAAGATTAATTTCACAGATAATGACACTAAATTTGATACCAATGGTGTACAATATGTTATTAATCCTTATGATGAATTTGTGTTAACTCGTGCAATGTGGTTTAAAGAAAAACAAGGTGCAACAATTACTGTAATTAATGTTGGTAACGCATCTTCAGAGCCAACTTTACGCAAAGCATTAGCTATAGGAGCTGATGATGCTATTAGAGTAAATGCAGAAGCAACTGATGGATTTTTTGTTGCAAAACAATTAGCCGAAGTTATTAAAAATAATAATTATGATTTGATACTTGCCGGAAAAGAATCCATTGATTATAATGGAGGTATGGTACCAGGAATGACCGCTTCACTGTTAGGATACAATTTTGTTAATGCAAATATTGGTCTGGAAATTAATGATAACACAGCAACTATCTTTCGTGAAATTGATGGTGGTAAAGAAACTTTATCTGCAAATTTACCTTTGGTAATTGCCGGTCAAAAAGGTATTGTTGAAGAAAAAGATTTAAGAATTCCTAATATGCGTGGCATCATGATGGCTCGTAAAAAACCATTACAAGTTGTTGAACCTGTTGCATTTGAAGCAACAACGGAAATCAAGAGTTTTGAAAAACCAGAAACAAAATCGGCTTGTAAAATGATTGATGCTGATAATGTTGAAGAATTAATCAACTTATTACACAACGAAGCAAAAGTAATTTAGTCGAAAAACTAAATTATTCCGAACTTGTTTCGGAATCTTATGAATAATAAATGAAATAAAATAACATATCCTGAAATAATCCCGAAAGCTTTCGGAACAGGATAATAAAAAAATAAATATATGTCTGTTTTAGTTTTTGCCGATAATTCGGAAGGAAAATTTAAAAAAACTGCTTTTGAAGTTACTTCTTATGGAAAGAAAGTAGCCGAACAAGCACAAACAAATCTGGTAGTTTTAACCATTAATGGAAATGATGTTTCAGAATTATCTAATTATGGGGCTGAAAAAATATTAAAAATAAATGATGAAAAATTAATAAATTTTAATGCAAAGGCTTATGCTGATGCTATCAAACAAGCTGCCGAAAAAGAAAATGCTGATATTATTATCATTGATTCAAACATCAATAGTTTATATCTAGCTCCTATTCTTGCTGTTAAATTAGAAGCTGGATATACTTCAAATGTAGTAGCATTACCTAGTTCTCTAAATCCGTTTACTGTAAAACGTAAAACTTTTTCAACTAAAGCATTTAATTTTACTGAAATTAAAACTGCAAAAAAACTTATTAGTTTATCAAAAAACTCTTATGGCTTAGTTGAAAATTCTGTAAAAGATAATGAAGAAGAATTTTCTCCATCTTTAAATGATGATGATTTTAATGTAACTTCAACATCAATAGATAAAACCAAAGGTAAAGTTACAATTGCTGATGCAGATATTATTGTATCAGGAGGTAGAGGATTAAAAGGTCCTGAAAATTGGGGAATGATTGAAGATTTAGCAGAAGTTCTTGGTGCAGCAACAGCTTGTTCAAAACCAGTTTCTGATTTAGGTTGGAGACCACATAGTGAACATGTAGGTCAAACTGGTAAACCTGTTGCCTCAAACTTATATATTGCGATAGGTATCTCGGGTGCTATACAACACTTGGCTGGTGTAAATGCTGCCAAAGTAAAAGTTGTTATAAATACTGATCCTGAAGCTCCATTTTTTAAAGCTGCTGATTATGGTATTATTGGAGATGCTTTTGATGTTGTACCTAAATTAACCGAAAAATTAAAAGAATTTAAAAGTAATCAATAATAGGTATTAAACCTAAATCCCACTAAAAAAGCGGGATTAGTTTGACTAACTAAAAAATTGGAATTAATTTTTTAAAACTCATGAATAAAATCACATAATTTTAGTAAATTGTGCCCTACAAAAGGCTGTCTAAATTTTTGGATGTAACAAGTCCTTTAATTTTAAACAGCCTTTATAGTTAAATTTTTTTTGTTTGTAATCCTTATTTATTGTCAAATAAATTTGCAAATAAAATCATTAATTATAAAATTACTAGTGAGTTTAGTTAGATTAAATATAAAAGGTATTTCTTACAGTCAAACGCAAAGTGGCGCCTATGCTTTAGTTTTAAGTGAAGCAGATGGTGAGCGTACTTTACCAATAATCATAGGAGCTTTTGAAGCACAATCTATTGCAATTGCTTTAGAAAAAGAAATCAAACCTCCAAGACCATTAACACATGATTTATTTAAAACATTTGCCGACAGGTTCAATATCATTGTTAAACAAGTAATCATACATAAATTAGTTGATGGTGTATTTTATTCAAGTTTAATTTGTGAATGTGATAAAATTGAAGAAATTATTGATGCTCGAACTTCTGATGCTATTGCCTTAGCTACAAGATTTAATGCTCCCATTTTTACTTTTGAGAATATTTTAGACAAAGCAGGTATAATCCTTAAAATAAAAGATGAATCAAAATTAGAAAAATCAAAATTTAAAATAGAAGATCTTGTTGCAGATGTAATTGAAGAATCTTCTACTTCTTCTTTTAAGAATGAATCATTAGAAGATTTGCAAAAACAATTAGAAAAAGCTGTGACTGATGAAGATTATGAATTAGCAGCAAAACTAAGGGATGCTATCTCTAATCGTAAAAAATAAAATCGAACTCTACATTATGAATATAAAATTTCGACTAACCATTTTAAATTTCTTTGAATTTTTTATATTTGGTTCTTGGTTAATTTCTCTTGGTGGTTATTTAGGAGGGCAACTTAATTTTTCTGGGGTTCAAATTGGAAAAGTGTTTATGACACTTGGTATTGCTTCAATAATTATGCCCGCCATCATAGGAATTATTGCTGATAAATATCTCAATGCTCAAAAGGTTTTTGGCATTCTACACATATTAGGAGCTGGTTTCTTATATTATTTATCTCAAACAAATGATTATGATACTTTTTTTTGGGTAATGTTAGGCTATTTAATGCTTTACATGCCAACCATTGGATTAGCAAATGCTGTATCATATAGCATTTTAGATGATAATAAATTTGATGTTGTTAAAGTTTTTCCACCTATTCGTGTTTGGGGTACGATAGGATTTATTATTGCAATGTGGGCAGTTGATTTTTTGGAATGGACACAAAGTCCTAACCAATTTTATTTCGCAGCTGCTTTCTCCTTGATGTTAGGTATCTATTCTTTTACACTGCCCAATGTTCCACTTTCAAAATCTGAAAACAAATCTTTATCACAACGTTTGGGGTTAGATGCTTTTGCATTATTTAAAAATTATAAAATAGCCGTATTCTTTATATTCTCTATGCTTTTAGGAGTTGTATTACAAATATCAAATGCCTGGGCTTCAGAATTTTTAAGAAGTTTTACTGAAGGATTCCCTGATTCATTTGCTGTAAAACATTCAAATATATTAATATCACTATCACAAATATCAGAAACTGTATTTATTTTAACCATTCCTTTTTTCTTAAAACGTTTTGGAATAAAAATTGTGATGCTAATGAGTATGCTAGCTTGGTTTTTACGATTTGCCTTATTTGGCATTGGTAATCCAGAAGGTATTGGTTTAGGTTATTTAATAATATCTATGATTGTTTACGGAATGGCATTTGATTTCTTTAATATTTCAGGTTCATTATTTATTGAAACTGAAACTGACAAAAAGTTTAGAAGTAGTGCTCAAGGACTGTTCATATTACTTACCAATGGTTTAGGAGCCTTAATTGGTGGTTATACCAGTGGTCTTATCGTTGACTCTTTTACAAATAATGGTATAAGAAATTGGATGAGTATATGGTTAGTATTTGCTGCCTATGCTTTAATATTAGCTGTTATATTTGCTATACTATTTAAATATAAACACAAACCTGATGAAATTGGAGAAGTGAGACATTAAAAGGGAAAAAGGTGAAAGGTTTTAGGTTAAGGAGAAAAGATAAATAATGAAATGAGAGATTTTAGAAAACTTGATGTTTGGAATGATGCAAGAAAATTAGTCAAAGAGATTTATCTAATTTCAAAGCAATTACCTGTAACAGAAAAATATGGTTTAATATCTCAAATTAACAGGTGTGTCATTTCAATTCCTGCAAATATTGCTGAAGGCTCAGCTAAAGATTCTCAAAAAGATTTTATTCGGTTTTTACAAATAAGTTTAGGATCGGCTTTTGAATTAGAAACTCATTTAATATTATGTATGGATTTAGAATTTTTAAACAAAGAAAATATTTTAATAATATAAAAAGTTCAAATTTTATAAAAAAGAATTTTATCATTAATAAAATACAACAAAACAAAATTTTAGCCCAACTATTAACCTTTGACCTAAAACCCTAAACCAAAAATTCATGAGACAATATTTAGATTTAATTCAACACGTAATAGATAAAGGAACGGTAAAAGAGGATAGAACAGGAACAGGTACAAAAAGTGTTTTCGGCTACCAAATGCGTTTTGATTTGAATGAAGGGTTTCCACTAGTAACTACTAAAAAGTTACATTTGAAATCAATTATTCATGAATTATTATGGTTTTTAAAAGGTGAAACCAATATTGCATATTTAAAAGAAAATGGCGTGAGACTATGGGACGCTTGGGCAGATGAAAATGGAGATCTCGGACCAATTTATGGCCATCAATGGAGAAGTTGGAATGGCGAAGAAATTGATCAAATTAAAGAAGTAATTGAAACCATTAAAAACAATCCTGATAGTAGGCGCATGTTAGTTTCTGCTTGGAATCCTAGCGTATTACCTGACACATCTATTTCTTTTAGTGAAAATGTCGCCAACAATAAAGCTGCCTTACCACCTTGCCATGCTTTTTTTCAATTTTATGTAAGTAATGGAAAATTATCTTGTCAATTATACCAAAGAAGTGCTGATATATTTTTAGGCGTACCATTTAATATTGCATCTTATGCATTACTAACAATGATGATAGCTAAAGTAACTGGTTTAGAATATGGTGATTTTATACATACTTTTGGAGATGCTCATATTTACAATAATCATTTAGATCAAATAAATTTACAGCTTTCTCGTAAACCTAAAGCCCTTCCAATTATGGAGATTAATCCAAATATTAATAATATCTTTGATTTTACATTTAAAGATTTTAACTTAGTAAATTACAATCCACATCCACATATTAAAGGGAGTGTTGCTGTATAAAAAGATAAACAAGAAGATTCTGAAATTAGTCAGAATAAAAACCAAATACTATGAATAATAGAGAGTTAAAATTGAGTTTGATTCAAAAAATTATACAAATTGAAGATGTAAGATTATTACAAAAAATTCAAGTTTTTTTGAACACTTCAGGTAGTTTTTATAATGAAAACTTAAAAGACATACCTTCATTGCGCAATAATAAAGATGAAAAATTTAATGAAACAGAAGATTTTACCGATTATATAAAAGAATGGGTAAAAAATATGTAATCTAATATTTTATTTTGAACACAACATTAGAGCACGAACAATACGAAAAAGCAAGAAAACGAACGAAGCAAAAAAAAAGTTTGTACTTTCATTTTATATTATTTTTAATTGGTTCTGTTTTTTTCATTATTCTTAATAAGGTAATCCTTTTTCATGAAGAATTAGATTGGTATGTTTGGGCAATCTTTGCTTGGTTGTTTTTATTAATCATTCACTTTATTAACGTTTTTGTTATGAATCGCTTCTTTGGCAAAGAATGGGAACGTATTCAAACCGAAAAATTAATTAAAAAACATCAAATAAAAGTTGAAA
>JAUWLK010000271.1 GCA_030613745.1 Flavobacteriaceae bacterium
TGCCTTTGTTGTTAGGTAGATGACTCGCTCTTTAGTTTGATTTTTATCAAAGAGTACAAAGTTCTACTCTAAAGTTAAATACTTTTTATTAGCTTATTGGTTTTTATATGTCAATTATTTTTATATTTTTGCTTATGATCACAAAGCATGACATTTATCATGTTTGTGCTAAAAAATCAATTTGACTAACTAAAACAATCTAATTTATATGGAGGCAACTATTGCTGAATCTTCAAAAGGATCGACTTGGAGTGGCGGAGGTAATAAGCCATTTGCTGCAAGTTATGGTAAAATGATGATGTGGTTTTTTATCATGTCAGATGCATTAACTTTTACAGGATTTTTAGGTGCTTATGGTTTAATTCGTTTTAAATTTATTGATTCTTGGCCGATTGCCGATGAAGTATTTACCCATATCCCTTTTATACATGGAAATTACCCTATGTATTATGTGGCATTCATGACATTTGTGCTGATTTTTTCATCGGTAACTATGGTACTTGCTGTTGATGCGGGTAAACATCTTAAAAAAGGAAAAGTAGTATTTTATATGGGATTGACCATTGTTGGTGGTTTGATTTTCTTAGGTTCACAAGCTTGGGAATGGAAAACGTTTATCAATGGATCTTATGGTGCAGTTGCCTTAAATGATGGTAAAATAGTACAGTTTGTCAACAAAGAAGGTAAACAAGTTACTTTAGAAAGCTTTACATCACCATTACAATCTGAAAGAGTTCGTCAAACAAAAAGTACAGGAATTTGGTATATGTCAGAAGCTGTTTTACCTACAGTAACATTACAGCAAGTGAAAGAAGGATTTGCAAAACATCCTGAAATTTCAATGCGTACAGAGTTGATAAATCTAGATACCAAAGAAAAAACTATAGTTGGCAGAGATCAAGCAAATAAGTTTTTAAGTCAGGCTACCAAAGTTGTTCAAGGTGCTAATTTAAAAGAGAACGAATATGGCAAAACATTATTTGCAGATTTCTTTTTCTTTATTACCGGTTTTCACGGATTTCATGTGTTTTCAGGAATATTAATAAATATTATCATATTTTTTAATGTAATTATAGGTACTTATCAAAGAAGAGGTCATTATGAAATGGTTGAAAAAGTAGCCCTTTATTGGCACTTTGTTGATTTAGTTTGGGTATTTGTATTTACATTCTTCTATTTAATATAAAAAATAAAAATAAAAATGTCACACGCAAAATCACATACAGGTTTGATTTGGAAAGTGTTTTCTTTCCTTTCCTTAGTAACTATAGTAGAGGTGTTTTTAGGAATTAATAAACCTGATTTATTACATTTGAACCAATTATTAGGTACTAGTTTATTAAACTGGATTTTCTTAATATTAACCTTAGTTAAGGCTTATGGAATTGCATGGTACTTTATGCATTTAAAAGATGAAAAAACTTGGTTTCGTCGAGCAATTGTATGGCCAGTATTTTTTTTCATTGTGTATTTATCATTTTTTCTATTATACGAAGGTGCTGCATTAAATGATATTTTGAATGAATGGACTAGATGGACTTATTAATTAAATGAATCAAAATAATTAATGAAGCGTTTTGAATTTTCAAAGCGCTTTTTTTATATTTTTACATCTGTTATGGCAATAAATAAAAAAAATACATGGGTTTTAATTATACTTTTTTTTGGACCCTTAATTTTTTATCTTTTCTTATTAACAGGAACTAATAATTTTGCCAAATTACCTGTGCTTACTCATGAGGTAAATGATGTTGGTAATTTGACTTCAGAAAATAAAATTACTCTTAAAAATAATATTAGTATTCTTTGTTTTTTGGGAGATGATTTATTGCAACATAAAACCAATGCTTTAAATTTAAATGAAAAAATTTACAAACATTTTTATGGATTCAAAGATTTTCAATTTGTTGTTATTCTACCAAAAGGATCAGAAGAAAAAGCAAAACAATTAAAAGAAGAATTAGGCGCAACAACGAATGTTGATAAATGGTTTTTTGTTTTTGGAACAAAAAAAGAAGTCCAAGATTTATTTAAAAGTTTTAAAACAACCTATAAATTAGATACTAATTTATATACCCAAAATGCATTTATTATTGATAGAGAAATGCATTTACGAGGCAGAAACGACGATGAAGACACTATTGATGGGTTCTTGTATGGGTACAATGCAGAATCGGTAGCAACCGTTCATCAAAAAATGGTTGATGACGTTAAGGTAGTAATTGCAGAATACAGATTGTCTTTAAAGAAAAATAAAAAGAAAGATTTACTTCACAAACAGTAGAGTATTAATAGTATAAAAATGAAAAAAAACTCTTACATAATCATTGCTTTTATAATTTTAATTTTTGGTATATGGGCTTTGCCTAAAATAGCAGGTAAATTTTCAAAAGATGAATTGGTAAAGTTTGAAAAAGTACCGCCTTTTGAATTTACAAATCAAGATGGTAAATTAATAAGTAATAAAGATTTTGAAAATAAAGTTTTTGTAATAGAATTTTTCTTTACTACATGTCCAACTATTTGTCCAAAAATGAATGCAAATATGGTGAAAATACAAAATGAATTTTATGGAAATCCAGAGTTTGGAATAGCCTCTTTTACTATTGACCCTGATCACGATTCTCCTGAAGTTTTAAAAGCTTATGCTGCTGAAAAAGGGGCTACTTTAAAAAATTGGCATTTTATGACAGGTGATAAAGATAAAATTTATACACTTTCAAATGATGGATTTAGATTATATGTAGGTGA
This sequence comes from Flavobacteriaceae bacterium, assembly GCA_030613745.1. Lineage (GTDB taxonomy): Bacteria > Bacteroidota > Bacteroidia > Flavobacteriales > Flavobacteriaceae > Lutimonas. The sequence continues at coordinate 2,752 of JAUWLK010000271.1, forward strand.
AAATGAAAATGTTGAAGGTGGTTTTGAACACTCAGGGTTATTTGCATTAATAGATAAAGAGGGTTATATTAGATCGCGAATAGTAAAAAATGGAGATAATGAAAATCCCATTAAATACTATGATGGATTAGACTCAAAGCAAGTTCAGTGGATAAAAGAAGATATTACTTTATTATTAAAAGAGTAGAAGACAAGGAGTTCTAGAAAAAATAAGTACAAAAGGAACATAGGTGTGTGTTGATTAACACAATTAAACAATATAAATTTGAATAATTCCAACAAAAAATATAACAAAATCATTATAGTATTATCTATAATTATTCCTTTAACTGTTGCAGTTTTATTTAGAGTGAAATTAGATGTAGAATTACCTATTTTTTTACCACCAATTTATGCATCAATAAATGCTTTTACCGCTTTGATTTTAATAATTGCAGTATGGGCAATAAAAAATAACAAAAGAAAATTGCATGAAAAATTAATGAAAACTGCAATTATTTTCTCAGGTATTTTTCTCGCTTTGTATCTTGCTTATCACATGACTTCAAATTCTACTTCTTTTGGTGGAGAAGGGATAATTAAATATTTTTACTTCTTTATTCTTATTTCACATATTTTATTGTCAATTGTTGTAATCCCTTTTGTGTTAATTACTTTTGTAAGAGGAATTACAAA
>JAUWLK010000026.1 GCA_030613745.1 Flavobacteriaceae bacterium
TTTTTCTTTATCAGCACCTTCGATTGTAAGAGGGATTCTTTCACCTTTTTTTCCCATTTTTATGATCACGAAATGTCCAGGCTTTCTGCTTAGTGCTATATCTGGTGCATGAATAACCATTTTGAAAACATTTTCAGAAAAAAACTCTTTTGATATAATTTTATTCATTTATATTTTAGTTAGTATTTTTTTGCACTCATTGGTATTCCATTTGGAAATTTCACAGCAAAAATATTTGAATATTTCACTTTAATATATGATATTAATCATTTTTTAAGCATTTTACTTTTACTAAACTATACATTTAATTAATATATTTTAATATACTTATAATCAATAAAATAATTTAAAAATTAATATTTTATAATTTTTATGTGTAACATTGATTGCTCAGATAATATTTAAAAATTAATCTAACTAAATTTTAATTTTTCAGATTATAAATTAATAGTAAATTTGTTATAAAATTTAAAGTATGAAAATCACATTTTTGGGTACTGGAACTTCTCAAGGAATGCCTGTAATTGGATGTGCAAATAAAGTGTGTTTGTCTGAGGATTTAAAAGATAAAAGATTGCGTTCATCAGTTTTGATAGCATGGGATTCTTTTAAATATGTAATTGATTGTGGTCCTGATTTTAGGCAACAAATGTTGGCTGCAAAAGTTGATAATATTAATGGAATACTTTTTACACATTATCATGCTGATCATACTGCGGGTATAGATGATATCAGGCCTTTTTCTCAAAAAAATGGAAATGTACCTTTTTATGCTCAAAAACAAGTCATTGTAAATTTGAAAGAGAGATTTGATTATATTTTTACTATAACAAATAAATACCTAGGAGCACCAAATGTTGATTTAAATGAAATAGATAATAAACCTTTTAAATTAGGGAATATTAATGTTGTTCCTATTGAAGTTATGCATGGTAGGTTAAAAATATTTGGTTATAGGTTTGATAAACTTGCTTATATAACTGATGCTAATTCTATTTCACAATTGGAAAAGGAAAAATTAAGAGATTTAGATATATTAGTTGTTAATGCACTTAGAATAGACAAACACCCAACTCATTTTAATTTACAAGAAGCTCTTGACTTGATAAAAGAAGTAAATCCTAAAAAAGCTTATTTAACTCATATTAGCCATAAATTAGGATTTCATACTGAGGTTTCTAAATTACTTCCAGAAAATGTATTTTTAGCCTATGATGGTTTGTCAATTGATATTTAATGGTTTTTAAAAGTTTATTTGGTAGTTATAAAAATGTAAAGTATATTTGTCAAATAAATAAATAAACTTTACAATAAGGAAAGTTTGTTGTGTAAATAATTTAGAATTATGAATAAAAGTAAAATCCTTGAATGTGAAAGAACAAGAATTGAAAAAATGATAAATTTTCAATTACCTAATAAATACATTACAATTGGTATAGGAGTATTTTTAGCAACATTTTTATCTTTTATTGTGTTAAAAATAATGGGGTTAAATAGTGAGTTTACAAAATTAATTTTAAGAAGTATTATGTTGGTATCACTTTTGGTGATTTCAGTGTCAAAAGATAAAGAGGAAGATGAAATGGTTAAATTGATTAGGGTGCAATCTTATGCTTTGGCATTTGTGATTGGTATTTTGTATGCCGTAATACAGCCTGTAATTAATTTTTTGGTGAGTTTAGTTGTACATACAGATAAAACTATTTATTCTAATTTAGGAGATTTTCAAGTGTTGATTTTTATGTTGATGATTCAGTTAAACTTTTTCTATTTTCTAAAAAGGATGAGATAATGAAAAATAGATTGAAAATTGAAAGAGCTATCTTAGATTTAACCCAAGAAGAATTAGCTAAAAAAATTGGAGTGTCAAGGCAAACAATAAATTCAATTGAAAAGAGCAGGTACATACCATCAACTGTTTTAGCATTGAAAATGTCAAAGCTTTTTAATAAAACAGTTAATGATATATTTGATTTAGAAGCTGATGATTAATAATTTGTTATATTTTCTCAAAATCTACAGCAACAACTTTGTATTCAGGGGTTAAAGTGTATTCGTCGCCAACATTACCTGTTATCATATTGATAAAAATTTCCGGTTGATGAAAAGTTGTTCTTACAACTCCCGGTTTTACCAAGTAAGTAAGTTTAACAGGTATTACCACACTTCCTCTGTCAGAAAAAATTCTAACTTTATCATCTGCATTTATATTTTTATTTGCAGCATCTAACGGGTTTATTTCTAGATAATCCATTGGTGAAATTTCTTGATTATCTGTTCTTCTTGTCATAGTTCCTGCATTGTAATGCTCTAACTGACGAGCAGTTGTCAAAATAAAAGGATATTTTTTTCTATGCTCTACCAATTCAGGTGTTTCTTCAAAATCAAAATGATGAAATTTTCCTTTTCCTCGTTTAAAAGCTCCATTTTTATGGATTATTTGTGTGTCTGTACCATCTTCTAAAACCGGCCATTGTAAACCGTTTTTTCCCAATCCTTCCCAAGTAATTCCTTTCATAAAGGGTATCACATCGGCAATTTCTTCTAAAATTTTTGCTGCATCATAAATTTTACCTGTTGGTTGTTCATAACCTAATCTGTACATCATATCAATAATAATCTGACCATCTGATTTGGTATTACCAATAGGTTCAACTACTTGATTTACACGTTGTACACGACGCTCACCGTTAGTAAAAGTTCCATTTTTTTCAAAATAAGAACTAGCTGGTAAAACTACATCTGCTATTTCGGCTGTAGCCGACATAAATAATTCTTGAACAATCAGAATGTCTAATTGCTCCATGGCTTTTTTGATGTGGTTGGTGTTTGGGTCTGTCATTAAAGTATCTTCCCCCATAATCCATAGCGCTTTAAATTTCCCCGTAAGGGCAGCATCTAACATTTCAGGAATTTTTAATCCTTCTTTTTCTGGCATTTTAGCGACACCGTATTTGTTTGCATAATACTGTTGAATTTCAATATCATTAACATCCATATAACCAGCACCTTGATGAGGTTGTACACCCATGTCTGCCGCTCCTTGTACATTATTTTGCCCACGTAACGGATTTAAACCAACACCTTGTCTTCCAATATTACCAGTCATCATTGCTAAATTTGATAATAACATTACTGTTTTGCTGCCTTGAAAATGCTCGGTTACGCCTAATCCATGGAATTCCATGGCATTATCCGCTTTAGCGTAAGCAATGGCAGCTTCTCTAACCAATAGTTTAGAAACACCAGTTAACTCCTCCAAATCATCCATGTTTAAATCTAAAACATGATTTTTAAATTCATTGTATTGTTCTGTATATTTTTGGATGAAATCGTTTTTTATAAATCCTTCTTTTATGATATAATGAGCCATCATATTTAAAATAGCAACATTAGTCCCTGGGCGTAATTGTAAATGGTATTTAGCTAAATTGGCTAATTTAGTTTTAACAGGATCAACAACAATACTGGTTATTCCTTGCATAAAAAGCTGTTTAATTTTAGCTCCCGTTACCGGATGTGCTTCAGTTGGGTTTGCTCCAAAGAGGAAAATACAATCGGTTAACTCTAAATCATTAATAGAATTTGTTGCTGCACCAGTACCAAATGCCTGTTGCATACCAAATGCTGTTGGTGCATGGCAAACTCTGGCACAACCATCAATATTATTAGTGTTTAATGCAACACGAGTCATTTTTTGCATTAAATAATTTTCTTCATTGGTTGCTCTTGATGAAGAAATACTCCCTATGGCATTTACACCATATTCTTTTCTAACTTCTATTAGTTTTTTAGCAATAAAATCATAAGCTTCATCCCAAGTGGCAACTTCAAACTTTCCATTTCTTTTAATCAAAGGATCAGTTAACCTATCAGGGTGATTATAAAACTGGAAAGCAAATCGACCTTTTAAACATGTGTGCCCATAATTTACTTCAGCAGTTTCAGGAGCTTGAATTCCTTTGATTTCTCCATCAATTACTGAAACATCTAGTTGGCATCCAACTCCGCAGTATGTACAAGTTGTTCTTATAATTTCATCTGGAATCAATGTTTTGGTTTCAAATTTATCGGTTAAGGCTTCTGTAGGACAAGTTTGTACACAAGCTCCACAAGAAACACAGGCAGACAAATCAAAATTGGTGTCAAAACCTTTAATGATGTTGGTTGCAAATCCTCTGCCGCTCATGCCCAAGATCATTTCGCCTTGAATTTCTTCACACGCTCTTACACAGCGAAAACAGTTGATACATTGAGATAAATCAGATTTTATATAAGGATGCGAATTGTCCTTTTTCAGGTTTAAATGATTTTCTCCTTGTGGATAGCGAATATTCGGAATGCCAATTTGTGCAATGGTTTTTTGAAATTCAGTTGGTTTTTTACTTTTTTCAGGGAATACCTTATCGGATGGATAATCACTTAATATCAATTCTACAATGTTTTTACGAAGCTTTTTGATGCTATCTGTGTTATGATAAATATAAGCACCGTCAAATACTGGTGTGTGACAAGAAGCTACAGTTTTTATATGTCCATTTTTTTCTCTTGAAACTTCAACCGAACAAACTCGGCATGAACCAAAATTTTCAAGTCTATCATACTGACACATGGTAGGGATGGAGTCTTGACTTTCAAGTCTGCGAACAAATTCAAGAATGGTTTCATCTTTATTTATATTATACGCTATGTTGTTTATATATGCTTTCATAATTTTTGTATTAGGTTATGAAAAGCTGTTACACAGAGGCTCACAGAGTTTTCACGGAGATTCACAGAGTTAAATTTTAAATCGTTTAATTCCATTTTTTAATAATTTGACATGAAAATTTAATAATAAACCTAAATTGTAATTACCTAATTTCATATAGGTTAATATTTGTGCTGTATGCACATCATTTAAAAATTCGACAGTTTTTAGTTCAATTACTACAGTATTTTCAACTAACAGGTCAATTCTGTAGCCATGATCTAACTTTATTTCTTTATAAACTATTGGTAGAGAAATTTCTTTAATTACAGCCAATCCGCTATTTTTTAGTTCGTAGAATAAGCATTCTTGATATGCTGATTCTAATAAACCTGGCCCAAGTTGTTTATGCACTTCTATGGCTTTACCAATAATAATTTCGGTTAGTTTATTTTCTTCCATTTGCTCTGTGTGTCTCTATGCTTTTCTTTGTGTAACTCTGTGTGATAATTTTTAGTTAAGCAAAATACCTTTTCAATTCCTTATCAAAATACTGTAATGCATTTTTAATTGGTAAGGGAACACCACCACCTAAAGCACATAAAGAACCAATTTCTAAAGTTTCCATTAGATCATCAAAAAGCTGACGATCAATTTTATAATCTTCATTTTGAGCTTTTTGTAACATTTCAAATCCACGATGTGCACCAATTCGACAAGGATAGCATTTACCACAACTTTCATCAGCGGTAAATTTCATTAAATGTTCTATAAATTTAATCATAGGAAAGTCTGTTGGAATCGACACAAAACTTGCATGTCCCAAAAGGAAACCATGGTTGTTTAGCGATTCAAAATCAAGAGTTAAATCCTTTATTTTATGTAAAGGAACGATTCCGCCAAGAGGACCTCCAATTTGTAAGGCTTTGATTTCAGATTTAAATCCTTTTCCAAAATCATCAAAAACAGTTTGAATTGGAGTACCCATTTCAATTTCATACATGCCTGGCGTATTAAAAAAACTATCTAAAGAAACTAATTTTGTACCTGTTGATTGTTTAGTGCCCAATTCAGCGTAAGATTTACCACCATTGTTTAATATCCAGTGAATATTAGCAAAGGTTTCAACATTACTTAAAACAGTAGGTTTGCCATACAAACCGTATTGTGCAGGGTAGGGCGGTCGAACACGAACTTCAGGTCGTAATCCTTCAATAGAATTTAATAAGGCAGTTTCTTCACCGCAAACATAAGATCCTTGACCACGAATTATTTTGAATTTAAAATTTTGAATTAGATTTTTATCTTGTAATTCTTCAATAGCTTGGTTTACTATTCTGATAGAATCAGGATATTCCCCTCTAATATATAAAACACCAGTATCCGCTCCAACACATTTGCCCGCTGTATACATACCAAATAGCACTTTATGAGGCTGATGTTCCATCAAATACATGTCACTATAAGCCCCAGGATCACCTTCATCTGCATTACAAACAATATATTTTTGGGCATAATCTTCCATAGAAACAGCATCCAGTTTAAACCAAAATGGAAATCCGGCTCCACCACGACCTCGTAAATTAGATATTTTTAGTTCTTCAATTACTTGTTCTGGTTTGTTTGAAAACTCCTCCGCAAGAGCGTAAAAATCATTTAGATTATCAATTTTAGAAGTTAAAATAGGAGTGGTGTTTGAACCAATAGCATATTTATTTCCTTGTTTTTTATTATTAGAGGTGAAAATATTTTTTAATTCTTCATTTGTTTTAGCTGAATAGGTATTTTCATTATACATAAAAGCACTATTTGTATGACAATGACCAACACAAGCAGCATGACCTATTTCATTTGCTTGAAAGTGATTACTAATATTTATGCTTAATTCTTTTTGAGTATTTGCTACCATACAGGCAGTACCGTTACATACATGAATTTTTTTATCTCTGTTTTCTGGTTTTAAGAAATCATAAAAAGTTGAAGTACCAAAAACTACAGAATCATCAATCATAAATTTTTGAGAAAGTTGATGAAAATCTTGTTCAGTTGCTGCTTCATTTGAAAGCTTTGCGATATTTTCAAAAAGATTATCATTTAACCCTTTTCTAGACGATAAGGTTCGTATATTTTTATTTGCCATTCGTTTTTATTAAAAAGTTAAAACAATGTAAGGTTTTTGAAAGTTAAAAATACTAAATATATGAAGTGGTAAATATAAGTATTTGTTAAACTTTCACACAGATTAAAATAATATGTTTGTTGTTTAAATCTGTTGTAAAAAACAAGTAGGTATCACCTCCATCTTTAAATCCTGTTTTTTTACGAATTTGTGCAACAGTTTGTGGGAAATTTCGAGTTGTTATATTTGCTTTTTGATTGGGAATGATTTTTTTTAATAACTTTTTGTCATAGCTAGAATTTTGAATTATTTTAAATCTTCTCCCTGGAAATGGTATTAAATTATTTGATGTGTATAAATGGCTATTATTATGCAATTTATATATTTTTATTTGATGTGAAACTTCATTAAAAAATCCAGCTTTTAAAATAGCAGAATTTGGTTCGTAAAGATAGGTTTTAGGTAATGAAAACGTTACATCTGAAGGTGAGTTAAATAAAGAATTAAAAGTTTCAATGTTATCTTTCTTAATATTTACAGTTTTAATTTTTATTTCATTATTGTAATTTTTTTGAAGTATAAAAAGTAATTCTTTTACTTCATTATTTATGGCTACTACATGAATTTCTTTTACAAATTTAAGTTCTTTTATTGTTGCTGTAATATCTAATAATGGAGATATTTTTAGTAGTATTTGATTAGAATATTGGAATAATAAATCTAAATATTTTGGAATATTTGGTAAACAATCTTTTAATAAAAAAACTTTCCCTTTGGTGTCGTTTCTTCGAGATGGGTCAGCGTAAATCCAATCAAATTTTTGATTGATTTTTTTTAAATAGTCTAAGCCATCATCTGCTATAGTTTTTATGTTTTTAACACCTAATTGTTTATAATTATATGCAACAATTTTTGATAATTCTGTATTTATTTCACAATGTGATATTTCGTTAAATTTTTTCGCAAAAGCGAAACTATCAACACCAAACCCACCAGTAATATCAATTAAAGAATCGCCTGAAATGAGATTTGCCTTGTATTTTGCAGTAATTTCAGAAGAAGTTTGTTCAATATTTAGCTTATTTGGGTAATATATTTTATCTGTTTTAAACCAAGTTGGAAGTTTTTTTTTGCATTTCTTTTTTGCGATAATTTGCTCAACTATATTTTGAATATTAATTTCAGGAAAAGGAGATCCTTTTAAAATAAGTTTTGTAGAATCTTTATTTATAGATTGGTTTATAAATTTTTGAACATCGTTATTTAAAAGATTTTTTATCAAAATTAGTTAAAATCTTTTGTAAGAGTTTTTACAATTTCATTATCTGCTAAAAATTCTTTTAATATAACTTTGATGGCAGTGTAAGTTGGTACAGCCAAAATCATGCCTATAATACTAAATAATAAACCTCCTATAATGATTATTAAAAATATTTCTAAAGGGTGTGACTTAACACTTTTTGAAAATATAATTGGTTGACTAAAAAAGTTATCAATTAATTGTGCAAAAACATAACCAATTAATACATAGATTGTTGTAGGTAGGATGTAGCTTTGAAAATCATATTCTAAATTACTGGTCATTGTTAGAGTTAGCATTAAAATTCCTCCAATTAGTGGCCCAATATAAGGTATGATATTTAATAATGCACATAAAAATGCAATTACTATAGCGCTTTCAATATCAAAAATTAAGAGAGTTATGGAATAAATTGTAAATAAAATGGAAATTTGAATGATTAATCCAATAAAATAACGAGATAACAAATCTTTAATGGTGTTTAATGATTTTAAAATTCGCTCCTCTTTTTCGTCTGGAGTAACAGCAAGAAAAATACTGTGTAATATGTCGGTATCTTTCATTAGAAAGAAGGTAATGAATAGTATAGATAATAAACCGATACTAATAGAACCAATCACTCCAATAAATGAATTCAAAAAACCAGGAATAGATTGAATATTTGATGTCAGATCTATATTTTCAAGTTCTTTAAATAAGTTAATATTTTTTGATAAAAAATATTGATTTATTTGTGCAATTAAATCTTTGATATCACTTTGTAATTCGTTTGTATTTAGTAATGAAATATTATGTCCCTGTTGTACAATTAAAGGAATAAACATAGATATGATTCCAAAAACAATAAAAATAAAAAGAGACATAGTAATAACTACTGCTAAAGTATTTGGAAATTTTAATTTTTTTCGTAAAAAGCGTATAAAGGGTCTGGCAATTAGTGATAAAACTCCTGCAATTGCTATATAAACTAAAACAGATTGAATTTTATATAAAAAAAATAGCAATAAAAAAACACCTGTAATAACTGCTAATGCACGTAAAATTCCGTTAGCTATGGTTTTTGAATTCATAAATGTAAATATACTAAATAATTAAAATGCGTAAATCTATTATTTAAGAATTTAAAGAATGCATAGATATTTTTAAATATTAGTTAATTTAGAACATGGGATGTATCATTTAAAAATAATATATATCACATGATATCAGTAAGTAACAAAAATATATGTTACTTTTGTTACATAAATTCAATACTATTGTTCATGTTCTTTTAAATTTTATTCATTACTAACTAAATCTATTCAATCATGAAAATAATTAAATTATCTACAATTGCTATGATTATTTTTGCTGTTTTCATCTCCTGTAAATCAGATAATAAAAAACAAGTATTAGAGCAATCTGATGATGAAACTACGAGTGTAAAAACAAATGCTGAAAATATAGTTAAAGTTATTGCGAAAGATTTTAAATTTCAGGTTGACGATGAAATTAAATCTGGTTGGACAACTTTTCAATTTGAAAATAAAGGTCATGCTGTACATTTTTTTCTTTTTAATCGAATTCCGGATACGATTCCGTACAGTGCATATCACGAAAAAGTATCTATTCCATTTCAGATCGTCTTTGATTCTATCAAAGCGGGAACAAGTAAAGCTGATGCAGGAGCTATGCTAGGCGAAATGATACCAGCATGGTATTTTACCGATGTAAAATCAATGGGAGGAACCGGATTTATTGCTGGAGGTAAGACTACACAAATAACTGTGAATTTAGAACCAGGTACTTATGTGATGGAATGTTATATTAAAGAAAAAGGTGTTTTTCATACCACATTGGGGATGATGAAAGAGGTAAAAGTTTTGGAAGAAACTACACAGATGAAACCTCCAAAGTCAAATATGAATATTATACTTACCAATCATCAAATAGTTACAGAAGGAGATATAAAAGCAGGTAAAAATACAATAGCCGTTCATTTTAATGAACACCCCGAAATTGGTTTGGGTAATGATGTGCATTTGATAAAACTTGGTGATGATACCGATATGGATAAAGTAATTTATTGGTTAGATTGGATGAATGTTAATGGATTAGAACCTCCATCACCAGTTGAATTTTTAGGTGGGGTACAGGAAATGCCGGTTGGAAATACTGAGTATTTTACCGTAAATATTGAACCTGGAAATTATGCATGGATTTCAGAATCTTATGGTGCAATGGGCATGTTAAAAAAGTTTACTGTAGATTAGTTTTAAGTAAATATTTTTATTGTATTAAATTTTTTATTCCTTCAGCCAAATAATTTGCAGCTTTAGGATAATTTCTAAACCATAATTCGGGTTCAATTAACTCTAATTCAACTATTGCTAATTGTCCGTCATTATTTGTTGTAATATCAACTCTGGCATAGATAGGGAATTCAATACAAGCTTTAACCGCTTTTTCTGCAAAAAGTATTTCTTTTGAAGTAGGAGAATAATTATGAACTGTACCTCCAAAATCATCTTGGACTCTGAAATCACCTTTTTTAGCTTTTTTTAAAACGGCATGAGTAAATTTCCCGTTAAATACCATTAAAGATATTTCACCTTTTTCAACAATAGAATTTTGAAAGGGTTGAAGCATCATTGCTTCATTTTTGATCAATTTTTGGAATATATTTTCATGCTCCTCCAGATTATTCAAATTTAATTTATAGGTATGACGTGCACCACCAGAAATACAGGGTTTTAAAATGGTTTCGTCCCAATTGTTTTCTTTATGTAAAATTTTGAGTGAGGTTATGCCACCTTTTTCAATAAATGCAGTAGGAATTATATGTGTTCCTTTTTGCCTTAGATCTTGTAAATAATGTTTATCGATATTCCATCGAATAATTCTTTCTGAATTTAATAATTGAGTCACTTGACTCACTTTATTGAGCCAAATAGAAAATTCTTCAAAACGGTCAAAATAATCCCAGGTAGTTCTAAATAGTATAAATTTTGTAGTACTCCAATCAAAGTTTTCGTCGTCCCAAGATAGCCTTTCAACTTTTAATTCTAATTTTTCTAAAGCATTTTTGACATAGTTATCTTCGTCTAGTACATTTTGAATATATGTATCAATTTTTGTTGGATTTACATACCTATGATCTGTTAGGATGACTACATCAATTATTTTATTCATTTTATTTATATTCACTTACAAAATGTAGTTTAACGGTAGGATATTTATCTTGAGTCATTTGCATGGTAAATGCAGAATCAGATAAAAATACCATTTGACCTTTTTTGTCTTTGGCTAGATAACGCTGTTTGATACGTTTAAATTCTTTAAATTCATTATTAGTTTCATCTTGAGGGTCTACCCAGCAAGCTTTATGTACATTTAAATTTTCATAAGAACATTTTGCTCCATATTCATGTTCTAATCTATACTGAATAACTTCAAATTGTAAAGCTCCTACAGTACCAATTACTTTACGTCCGTTTAAATCAAGTGTAAATAATTGTGCAACTCCTTCATCCATTAACTGGTCTAACCCTTTTGCTAATTGTTTGGCTTTCATTGGGTCAGCATTATTTACATATCGAAAATGTTCTGGTGAAAAGCTAGGAATTCCCTTAAACTCTAAAATCTCACCTTCGGTTAAAGTATCACCTATTTTAAAATTACCTGTATCGTGTAAACCAACAATATCGCCGGGAAATGATTCGTCAACTATTTCTTTCTTTTCAGCAAAAAAAGCATTCGGACTTGAAAATTTCATTTTTTTACCCAATTTTACGTGTAAATAGTTGGTGTTACGCTTGAAAATACCTGAAACAATTTTTACAAAAGCCAATCTATCTCTATGTTTAGGGTCCATATTGGCATGAATTTTAAATACAAATCCGGTAAATTTTTCTTCTTTTGAATCCACCAACCGAGTATCTGACATTTTGGGTTGTGGTGGAGGTGCAATTTCTATAAAACAATCTAATAATTCTTTTACTCCAAAATTATTAAGTGCAGAACCAAAAAACACAGGTTGTAATTCAGCATTTAAATAAGCCTCTTTGTCAAATTTTGGATAAACTTCTTCAACCAGTTCTAGTTCTTCTCTTAAAATATCTGCATGAGATTTACCAATAATTTCATCTAATTCCGGATTGTTTATATCTGTAAATTCAATTCCTTCAGAAATAGTTTGCTTAACATCCCCTGAAAAAAGATTTAATTTTTTATCCCAAATATTATAAATTCCTTTAAAATCGTATCCCATACCAATAGGAAAGCTAAGTGGAATCACTTTTAATCCAAGTTTTTGTTCAATTTCATCCAATAAATCAAATGCATCTTTACCTTCACGATCTAATTTATTGATAAAAACGATGATTGGTATTTTACGCATTCTACAAACTTCTACCAATTTTTCAGTTTGTTTTTCAACACCTTTTGCAACATCAATAACTACAATAACACTATCAACTGCAGTTAGGGTTCTAAAAGTATCTTCCGCAAAATCTTTATGGCCAGGAGTATCTAAGATATTAATCTTTTTGTCTTTATAATTAAATGCTAAAACAGAAGTTGCTACAGAAATTCCACGTTGACGTTCAATTTCCATAAAATCAGAAGTTGCTCCTTTTTTAATTTTATTACTTTTTACTGCGCCAGCTTCTTGTATTGCACCACCATACAAAAGTAATTTTTCTGTTAAAGTTGTTTTTCCGGCATCAGGGTGTGAAATGATTCCAAATGTTCTTCTTCTTTGTATTTCTTCTAAAAAAGTCATGAATAAAAATTAGAAGCGCAAAGATACTGTTAATTTGATGATTTGAAAATGTGTTGATAAAGATTTATTTAATAACAATCACTTCAATAAAAACGTCTTCATAAGGCCATTCATCACTACCGGCATTTAGATTTGCAATTTTGTCAATAACTTTAAACCCTGAAATTACTTCACCAAATACAGTATGTTCTCCATCTAGGTGATGGGCGCCACTTTTATTTTGAACTATATAAAACTCAAAGGCTGTTGATTTTTTATGAGGATTATTTTCCCAATCTCTGGCAGCTGCTAAAGCTCCATATTTGTGCTTTCTCTTGGTTATGAATTCGGCGGGTAATTTATAATGTTTGTATTTATTTCGATACGCTAAGGTGTTCATATTCTCAGAATTACCACCTTGAATAATAAAATCAGGAACAACTCGATAGAAGCAGGTAGTATCAAAATATCCTATTTTTGAAAGAAATATAAAGTTAGCTTTGTGTATTGGAGTATCATCAAATAATTTAATCTTTATGTTGCCAAGCCTAGTTTTTATTAGAACCTGATTTTCTTTATTTTGTTTACCATATTCTGTTAAAAAAGATACAACATTTTTAGAATTTATACTATCAACTTCTATTTCAACAGTCTCATTTTGTTTTAATTTTTGGTTGGATTTAATCTCTTTTTTTAAAGTATTTGTTGTTTTATTATCATTCTTGTTTGAAATTGTAGTTTTATTGCACCCTGCTAAAAGTGATATGATTAATGTAAAATAAAGAAAAATAACTTTTTGAGATCCAAACATGTTTAAATATTGATTTGTATGGCAAATATAATTCAATTAACGAATATTTATAAAGAGATTCAAATTTTGTAGATTTGCGAAGATGAAACAAGAAAACGTTATATTGGTAAATGAACAAGACAAACAATTGGGTTTGATGCCTAAAATGGAAGCCCATGAAAAAGCACTTTTACATCGGGCTTTTTCTGTTTTTGTTTTTAATGAAAAAGGAGAATTATTATTACAACAACGTGCTGCTGATAAATATCATTCTCCTAATTTATGGACAAATACCTGTTGTAGTCATCAAAGGGATGGAGAAACAAATATTGATGCTGGTAAAAGGCGATTACAAGAAGAAATGGGCTTAGCATGTGATTTGAAAGAAGTATTTTGGTTTGTGTATAAAGCACCATTTGACAATGGGTTAACCGAACACGAATTAGATCATGTAATGGTGGGTTATTTTAATGATGATCCGGTAATTAATAAAGAAGAAGTTGAAAGCTTTAAATGGATGACATTAAGAAATGTAAAAATAGATATGAAAAAATATCCTGAAAATTATACAGAATGGTTTAAAATTATTTTTAAAGAATATTATCAAAGATTAGTCTAATATGCGAGTAACTGTAAATAGAAAAGCACATTTTAATGCTGCACACCGTTTGTATAATAATGAATGGACTGATGCCAGAAACTCTACAGTTTTTGGTAAATGCGCTAATCCTAATTATCATGGACATAATTATGAATTAATTGTTTCCGTTACCGGAGAAATTCACCCAGAAACTGGATTTGTTATGGATATGAAAATTCTCAAAAACTTGATTCATATTGAGATTGAAGATCAATTTGATCATAAAAATCTAAATGAAGAAGTTAGTGAATTTACTTCTTTGAATCCTACTGCAGAAAATATTTCAGTAGTTATTTGGAACAAACTCAGAGATAAAATCGATTCAAAATTAGATTTATCAATAACGCTTTATGAAACGCCAAGAAATTTTGTAACTTATAGCGGAGAATAAATTTTGTAGAAATTAGAATTTACTTATAAAACATATTTTGAGTTTTATTATAATTTATTAAAAGTAATTAAATAATATTTTCATGCTCCAACATGTTTTTATAGTTTCAGATGGTACCGGTAGAACAGCACAGCAATCATTAAAGGCAGCATTAGTTCAATTTGAATTTGTTGAAGTTGAACCATTTCTGCGACCTAATGTTCGTACTGAGCACCAAGTATTAGAAATTATTGATGAAGCAGATAAGATTAATGGACTTATTATTCATACACTTGTGTCCAGAAAATTACGGCATTTAATTTTGAGAAAAGGTCGTCTTCACAATGTGCGTACTATTGATTTGATGGGACCTTTATTAGCACAATTATCACATCATTTTGAAAATACTCCAACAGAAAAACCAGGAATATTTCACAAGTTAAACAAAGCGTATTTTCAACGAATTGAAGCTATTGAATTTGCTCTTCGTCATGATGATGGTCAGCATGTTGAGGAATTGGATAAAGCTAATATTGTATTGTTAGGTGTTTCAAGAACTTTTAAAACACCGTTGAGTGTTTATATGGCATACAAGGGTTGGCGTGTAGCTAATATTCCCATTATATTAGGATTCCCTATTCCTGATATTGTTTTTAAACTACCACCTGAACGTATTTTTTGTTTGACAACTTTTCCTAGTAGATTAGTAAGATTAAGAAAAGTTAGGGATGCACATTTAGGCGGTTTAACAGGAAATTATTCAGAGCTATTACATGTACAAGAAGAGTTAAATTATGCCAATAGAATTTTTAGACTATACACTGATTGGACAGTTATTAATGTTACAAATAAACCAATTGAAGAAATATCATCAGAAATACTAACCGATATTCGAAAAAAAGGAGGGATTACATAATATCCTATGTTTTTATTTATTTAAATTATAATAATCCTCCAACTCATTTAAATATTTTTGTTTAGTTTTTTCATCTATTAATGCATACTGAAATGAATTTTTAGCCAGCAGGTATAAATCATTTTTACTTAGATTTAATGCTTTTTGAATTTCAATATAGTTTTGATTTACTTGACCACCAAAATAAGCAGGATCGTCAGAGTTTATTGTTACTTTCAATCCTAATTCCATCATATTTTTTAATGGATGATCTTTTAAATCATCAACTACCTGTAAGGCAGTATTTGATAATGGGCAAACTGTTAATGCGATATCGCGTTTTATAATTTCCTTAACCAATGTTTGATCCTGTAAACAGTTATTACCATGATCAATTCTTTTGATCTTTAATATATCAATAGCTTCCCAAATATAATCAGCATCACCTTCTTCACCGGCATGTGCCAATGGGATATAGCCCTCTTTGACTGAGGCTTCAAAAACATTTTTAAATTTTGATGGAGGATTTCCTTTTTCAGAAGAATCTAAACCTATGGCAGTAATTTTATCCTTAAAAGGAATTGATTGTTCTAAAGTTTTAAAGGCATCTTCTTCAGATAAATGCCGTAAGTAACTCATAATTAGTAATGAAGTAATTCCTAAATTTACTTCGGCATCATTGCAGGCTCTGGAAATACCATTTATTATTGTCACAAAAGAAATACCACGATCAGTATGTGTTTGAGGATCAAACATAATTTCTGTATGTCGAACATTTTGTATTGCACATTTTTTAAGGTAACTATAGGTCAAATCGTAAAAATCTTGTTCATTTATTAATACACTGGCACCTTGATAGTAGATATCTAAAAAATCTTGTAAACAATCAAATTGATAAGCTTTTTCAATTTCTTGAACTGTTTTATAGGGAATTTCAATTTTATTTCGTTTTGCAATTTCAAACATTAAAGCTGGTTCAAAAGAGCCCTCTATGTGTAAATGTAACTCTGCTTTTGGTAAGTTTTCTATAAACTGTTTCATCTAAATTTATTTTGAAGGTCAAAATTAAAACAAATTTTATTATCAATAATAAAATGTTGATATTTGTGTATGAAAAAAATAATTATAGCATTATTATTTACTCTTTTATTAGTATTTACATTTAATAAAATGATGAGTCAAACAAATAAATTAAAAATAGGCGATACCATACCGTTATTCATTTTAAAAGATCAGAACAACAATGATTTTGATATAGAAAATTATCGTGGTAAAAAGCCATTGGTTATTTATTTTTATCCAAAAGATGACACACCAGGTTGTACAAAAGAAGCATGTTCTTTTCGTGATGAATTTGAAGTTTTTACTGATTTAAATGTTGAAGTAATAGGTATAAGTTCAGATGATGTTACATCACATAAGAATTTTGCAGATAAATATAATTTACCTTTTACTTTGCTTGCAGATACTGAAAAAAAAGTACGAAAACTTTTTGGAGTTCCTAAAAGTTTTTTGGG
>JAUWLK010000328.1 GCA_030613745.1 Flavobacteriaceae bacterium
ACAAACACATGGTTCAAGACCTTGGGGAGGTATTGATCCCATAGTTGTTTCTGCTCAAATTATTAACGGCTTACAAACCATTATTAGTAGAGATACTGATTTAACTAAAGAAGCTGCTGTTATCACTATTGGTTTAATAAAAGGAGGAGTAAGAAGTAATATTATACCAGAAGAAGTTGAAATGATAGGTACCATACGTACTTTAGATACCAGTATGCAAAAAAAATTAAATGAAATGATGATTTTTCGTGTAAAATCTATTGCAAAAAGTTTTGGCGCTACTGCAGATATAACAATTGAAGAGGGATATCCTATTACTTTTAATGATATTGCATTAACGGCAAAAATGCTACCTTCATTACAAAAATCGGCAGGTAAAGAAAATGTAATTCAAATAAAAGCAATTACAGGTGCTGAAGATTTTTCATTTTATCAAGAAAAAATACCTGGTTTATATTTCTTTTTAGGAGGAAAACCATTAAGTGTAAAAACACAAGATGCAGCTTCACATCATACACCTGATTTTTTTATTGATGAAAGTGGATTAAATTTAGGTGTTAAATCAATGATTAATTTAACTCTAGATTATATGAATTCTTATAATGAATAAATAGATACAAACACATTTATTGTAACTCCTGTTACACTATTTAATGAGTTTTACTGTTTATTTGCAAAAATTTAAAACATACTAAAAATGGGATTTTTTAATTTATTTGGTGGTGGTGCAGATGCAGTTTCTGTTGAAGAATATTTACAGAAAGGTGCAATAGTAATTGATGTAAGAACTGAACCTGAATTTTATGAAGGACATGTTGAAGGCTCAAAGAACATACCATTAAATGAAGTTGGTTTTAAAATTGATGAAATAAAAAGTTTTGGTAAGCCCATAATTACTTGTTGCCGTAGTGGAGCTAGAAGTGGTTCTGCAGCCAGTATGTTAAAACAAAGTGGTATTGATACAATAAATGGAGGTCCTTGGCAAAATGTAGCTAAGCACATTAAATAGTTAAGAAAAATATTTATTATATATATAAAGGAAGTGTATTTTACACTTCCTTTTTTTTGAATTTAATGTGAGGATATTTAGTTGTTATAAGCTCAATTTTATTCTTTAATTGTTGTAAAAAAAGTTGGTGTTTTTTTGAACCTTTTCTGAAAGGTTTGTGTTGTAAAGATTTTTGAATACTATTTATTTCTTTCATTAAAGGATAAGTTTTTTCACTTATCCAAGTTTCTTTAAATATTTCCCAAATATATTCTATAGCAGTTTCATTGGGATGAAGCATGTCATTTTTGTAAAATCGATAATCTCTTAAATCATCCATCATAATTTCATAGGATGGGAAATAAAAAGTGTTTTTATTATCCACAATTTGATGAATAGCTGAAAGTAGATGCGCTTTACTAAGTGCGTTTTCAATAAATCCATCTTTTAAATGTCTTATAGGACTTACTGTAAACAATAAAGTAGTATTTGAATTTATCTGTTTAATTAGTGATATTATTTTATTTAAACTTTCAACTATTTGATCAATAGATAGTAATTCTTTATTAAATTGTTTTTGTGGAATTTTGTGACAATTTGCTACTAATATTTCTTTTTTTTCAAATCGATATACCCAAGCTGTTCCTAGAGTTATTAAAACATGAGAAGCTAAATTTAATGCTTTATGAGTTTTAGAGATATTAGAATTTATACTAGTTAATATTTCGTTAGATGAAAATGAAGAAAATTTTGAGTGGTGATTAAAACTCAACCAAAATTCATCGTGATAAAATAGATCTGATTTTTTATATTCTTTGTTGTTAACACATTCATAAACTGCTTTTTCTATTGCTTTTGGGTGGAATATTATACCATGTGGATTGGAAGTGTTTTGAAATTTAAAATATTTCAAATGCTTTTCCATATTTTCAATAAAACAGGAACCAAATAAAACAATATTAGAATTGTAATCAATCGATTTACTTTCTTTAGTAATGTTTATTTTGGTTCTGAAATCCATATTTGTTTTGCTAAAAAACAAAGATTTGTGAAAATGAAATTATTTATTGAACGTATTCTTTTGCTTTTTCTAATGCTTGTTTAATACCACTAGGGTTTTTACCTCCTGCAGTTGCAAAAAATGC
>JAUWLK010000153.1 GCA_030613745.1 Flavobacteriaceae bacterium
GTGTTATTCAATGAACTTTACGATGGATTTCAACATGAATATATAAAAGAATGATCACATCTTTTATTAATAATGGTTTTGTGAAATCAATTAAATAAAGAGATTATGAAAACAAAAAATTTAATTTTATTCATTGCAATCATATTTGGTTTATTGTCAAGTTGTAATAATGATGAGGATGATTTAAATCCTGTTGAGTTTATTTTTATAGGACAAGGAAATCTTTATGGAA
Source organism: Flavobacteriaceae bacterium (assembly GCA_030613745.1). Lineage (GTDB taxonomy): Bacteria > Bacteroidota > Bacteroidia > Flavobacteriales > Flavobacteriaceae > Lutimonas. The sequence continues at coordinate 233 of JAUWLK010000153.1, forward strand.
ATGGTGAAGAGAATGTTGAAAAACAAAATTTGGTTATTTCTGACATAAACTCTTGGAGTGAATTGATAAATAAAATGAATGCCGTCAACAATGTAAGTGATAGTTTTACTGAAACTAATATTGATTTTTATGAATCTATGATAATTGCAATTTTTGATGAAGTAAAAGGGAACGGAGGGCATTCTATTGATATAACAAAAATTGTAGATAATAATAACAAAATAATAGTAACAATTGAAAATATTTTACAAGGAGATCTAACAACAGTGATGACGCAACCATATCATATTGTTAAAATTTCAAAGAAAAACAAGTCTGTAATTTTTGAATAAAAAAATAGTGATTATCTGCTATTATTCAATGAACTTTACAATGGAATTACACATGAGTATATGAAAGAATGACCACATTGCTGTAATATTTGCAATTCACCTAAAAAAAAATATCACTTATCCCTGATTAATTATTTATTCAAATATTCTCCACATCAAAAAAATGTATATTTGCCTAAGTATTTGAATAAACAATGGAGAACAAGAAGAAAAAAAATTATCTTAAAGAAAAATTAACTTTTAAATATCGTTTTGTTGTCTTAAATGAAGATACTTTTGAAGAGCGGTTTTCTTTTAAACTAAACCGATTAAATGCCTTTATTTTCGGAGGTTTATTTTCAATTATGCTAATAGTATTAACGACCTTAATTATAGTATTAACTCCATTAAAAGAATATATACAAGGATATTCATCTACAGAATTAAAAAAAGAAGCTATAAGTTTAGTTTATAAAGTAGATTCATTAGAGCAAGCTCTATCGGTAAATAATTTATATATTGAAAACATCCAACAAGTACTTAAAGGTGAAATTAAAAGAGTTTCTTTTAATAAGGATTCTGTATTTGAACAAATGCGAGTTAAAAAAATAGATTTTGCTCCTTCAACAGCTGATTCAATCTTTAGAGAAGAAGTTGAACAAGAAGATAGGTTTAGTGTTTTTGAACAAGCAACTAAAAACACAGATATTATTTTTACTTCACCAATTAAAGGAGAAATAACACAAGATTACAACTCAAAAGAAAAGCATTTTGCAATTGATATAGCTGTAGATGAAGATACTCCGGTTAAAGCAGTTGCCAAAGGAACCGTAATTTTTACTGGCTTTACGGCTGATACAGGATACGTTATTATTCTTAAGCATAGTCAAGGATTTATTTCAGTTTATAAACACAATGCTTCAATTTTTAAAACTCAAGGTGAATTGGTAAAAGCAGGAGAAGTTATTGCAAGTGCTGGCTCAACTGGTACTTTTTCAACTGGTACACATCTACATTTTGAACTTTGGGATGATGGTTACCCTGTAAATCCGATAAACTATATCGATTTTAAATAAAATAAAAGACTTAAAACGATTATAAATTATATTAATTAAACCGTGTTAAAATCATTTTTTGCAAAAATATACGCCAAACAAATTACCAAAAAGGTATATAAATGGTCAAACAAACCTATTGAAACTCAGCAAAAAGTATTTAAAAACCTAATCACTCAAGCAAAAGATACAACCTTTGGAAATGATCATCAATTTGAACAAATTAAATCATATGATGATTTTAAATCAAGAGTGCCGATTAGAGATTATGAAGCAATAAAACCATACATAGAACAAATAAAAAAAGGGAAAAACAATGTGTTATGGAAAGGCAAACCCATTTACTTTGCCAAAACGGCGGGCACGACTTCTGGAGCAAAATATATTCCAATAACAAAAGAATCAATGCCATTTCAAATTGCAGCCGCCAAAGAGGCACTTTTGTTGTATATAGCTAATACAGGTAAAGTAGATTTTGTGGATGGTAAAATGATTTTTCTTCAAGGAAGTCCTGAAATTGAAGAAAAAAACCATATTAAAATTGGAAGGCTTTCAGGTATTGTTGCGCACTATGTTCCAAGTTATTTGCAAAAAAATCGAATGCCAAGTTGGAAAACTAATTGTATTGATGATTGGGAAATCAAAGTAAATACCATTGTTAAAGAAACAGCCGTTGAAGATATGAGATTGATTAGTGGTATACCTTCATGGGTGCAAATGTATTTTGAGAAATTAATTGAAAAGGAAGGAAAAACAATAAGTGAAATTTTCCCAAATTTTAATCTTTTCGTTTATGGAGGTGTAAATTATGAGCCTTACAGGCAAAATATGGAAAATCTAATAGGTAAAAAAGTTGATTCTATTGAATTATTTCCAGCTTCTGAAGGATTTTTTGCTTATCAAGAAACCAATTACAACAATAAAAATTCTAAGAAAAAAGATGGAATGTTACTCTTATTGAATCATGGAATTTTTTATGAATTTATTCCTGCAGATGAGTTTTTTGATAATAATCCAAAACGAATTACTATTGAAGATGTAAAAATTGATGTTAATTATGTGATAATTATTTCAACTAATGCCGGGCTTTGGGCTTACAACATAGGTGATACCATAGAATTTACATCATTAAAACCCTACCGAATTATTGTAACGGGAAGGATTAAACATTTCATTTCAGCATTTGGTGAACACGTAATTGCTAAAGAAGTTGAACAAGCTTTACAAGAGCTTGTTGCTGATACTGAAATTAAGATTAATGAATTTACAGTGGCACCACAGGTAAACCCTAAAAAAGGTTTGCCTTATCACGAATGGTTTATTGAATTTGAAAACGAACCAAAAGATTTAAAGACTTTTACTGAAGGAATTGATTTGGTCATGCAAAAACAGAACTCTTATTATTTTGATTTGATTGAAGGAAAGATTTTACAAACATTGGTAATTTCTAAAGTAAGTAAAAACGGATTTAAAAAATACATGAAATCAGTTGGAAAATTAGGAGGACAAAATAAGATACCTCGATTATCAAATGATAGAAATATTGTAGAAAAGTTAGAATTAAAAGTATAATTAATGCATATAGTATCTGTAAATATTGGTAAAAAGAAAACAGTAAAATGGAATAATAAGATATACAAAACAGGGATTTATAAATACCCTGTTAAAAATTCTATTTTTTTAGGAGAAGAAGATGTTACTAATGATAATGTTATTGATAGAAGATATCATGGAGGAATTGAACAAAGCAGTATATGCTTATGGAGAAAATCACTATGAATATTGGAAAAACCTATATCAAAATTTAGATTTTAATTATGGTATGTTTGGTGAAAATTTGACAATTTCAAATCTTTGGGAAGAAGACATTGTAGTTGGAAATGTTTATCAGCTTGGTGATACTAAAATAGAAGTTACAAAACCTAGACAACCTTGTGTAAAACTAGGCATTCGTTTTGAGGATGCCAATATGATAAAACAATTTTGGAACACTACAAAAAGTGGTATTTATTTTAAGGTTTTACAAACAGGTTTTGTCAAGAAAAATGACGAACTAATTTTAATTAAAAAGGCTAAAAACAAATTAACTATTGCTCAAGTTTATGAGAGTAAAAAGTAAATTAAATAATAACTCTTCTAACCCTTTGTGAAATGGAGGTTAAAATTTCATAAGAAATAGTAGTAGTTTTTTTGGCTAATTCAAGTACATGATTTTGGCAATTAAAAATAATAACCTCATCGCCTTCTTCACAATCAATTCCCGTTATATCAATCATGGTAATATCCATACAAATAATACCAATAATAGGCGCTTTTTGATTTTTAATATAAACAGAACCTACATTATTACCTAAGTTTCTATTTAATCCATCGGCATATCCAATTGGTAGAATTCCAATTTTTGATTTTTTTTCAACTTTAAACTTTCTGTTATAGCCAACTGTTTCTCCTTTTTTAAGGAATTGAATTTGTGATATTTTAGTTTTTAAATTACAAACATTTTTAAGTTTTGCTGTTATTGTTTTGTCATTTCCAAATCCATAAAAACCAATACCTAACCTAACCATATCAAATTGTGCCTCTGGATAATTGATGATTCCTGAAGTATTCGCAATATGTTTTAAAGGTTTGTAATCCAATGATTTATTTAATGAATTACAAATTTTATTGAAAGATATAATTTGTTGTTTGGTAAATTCTTTTTCATTTTTATCTTCACTTGCAGCAAAATGAGAATAAAAAGAAATTACTTTTAAACTTGTAAGATTTTGTAAAAACTTTTGTAATTGAATTATTTCATTTTCTTTAAACCCCAATCGATTCATACCGGTATCCACTTTTATATGTACCGGATAATTTTTTAATTTTTTAGAGTTAGCGATTCTTGTAAAATGATTTAGAGTTCTAAAGTTATACAAATTAGGTTCAAGATTATTTTTAATTATGGTTTCAAAATTTTCTACTTGAGGATGCAACACTAAAATAGGTAAATTAATATTTGCTTTACGCAAGCTAACACCTTCTTCAGTATAAGCTACTGCTAAATAATCTATTTTTTGTTGTTCTAAAATTTGACCAATAGCAATCAAATCACTTCCATAAGCAAAAGCTTTAATTACTACTATAAGTTTGGTTTTTTCTTGAATTCTCGATTTAAAAAAATGCAAATTGTGTATTATTGCAGAGGTATCAATTTCTAAAACAGTAGGGCTATTGTTCATTTTTTTTCTGCTCTAATTTTTCTTTGTCTTTTTGTGTTTCTCTGTAGTATGCTGCTCTGCTAAGTGGTTCATATTCTTGTACTTCACCTAATAAAACCAAATTATCATTAGAAACCTTTCTATGACTGTAATGTGCCAAATTCCCGGTTTTAGTACAAACGGCATGTACTTTAGTAACGTATTCTGCTGTTGCCATAAGTGCCGGCATCGGACCAAATGGGTTTCCTTTAAAATCCATATCCAAACCAGCAACAATAACTCTAACTCCTCTGTTTGCTAAATCATTACATACATTAACTATTTCATCGTCAAAAAATTGAGCTTCATCAATTCCAACTACATCAATATCATTTGCCAACAATCTAATATTTGCTGAAGAAGGAACAGGTGTACAACGAATTACATTTTCATCATGTGAAACAACACTTTCTTCATCATAACGAGTATCAATGGATGGTTTAAATATTTCAACCTTTTGTTTGGCAAATTGTGCTCTTTTAAGCCGGCGTATAAGTTCTTCTGTTTTCCCGGAAAACATAGAACCGCAAATTACTTCGATCCAACCAAATTGTTCTATATGATTTACTGTATTTTCAAGAAACATATTGTAATTTTTAAACTTAAAAGAATTATTAATATTTTTTTTGTAAAAAATTCCTTTATTTAACAAAAGTAATAAAAATCTTTAGTAGAATTTTCTTTTGAAAATGTTAATTTTGCTTCTTTCATTAAATATATTGCGACTTTAGAGTTATCTTTGATTTATGCATAAGAAATTGATTATAGATTTAAAAAACTTAGCTCAAGATATTCTTCAATTAAAAGATGAGGTTGAGATAGATTTGTTACGTCAAAAATCTCAAGAAATTTTCGAAAAATTAATGGTTTTAGATTATTTAAATAAAAATAATATTTTACCTCTTGAAGATAAAACAGCAGATTTAGTTTTAGATAATGATATACCAATTTTAGAAGCAGAAAATAAAGGACTTTATGTTGAAGATAAGCTAAATGAGGATCTTGACTTAAACTTAAAGAATGAATCGGATTTAAATATACATTCTTTAGAATTAAAAGAATTTGAAACTAAAAATGAAGAGAAATCACAAATAGAAGAGGAAGAAATTAAAGACAAACCAGAAGCCTTAGATGATATATTTGTTCCTACTTTTAATGAGATTAAAGAAGATTTAAGCCAAAAAGAAGAGTTTAAAGATACAATTACCATTGAAGAAACCGAAAGATTTTTTGAAAGAAAGAGAATAGAAAAGATTCAAAAAAAAATTATAAACAAACGGGTTGAAAGAGATTCAAAACAGCTTTCCTTACATGATAAATTACTTAGCAACACCATTCATATTGGTTTAAATGACCGTATAGCATTTGTGAATAATTTATTTAATTTTAGTCAGGTAGATTTTAACAAAGTAATGAGTACACTTCATGATTTTGAAAACAAAAAAGAAGCTTTTGATTTTATTAATTATACTGTGAAATCAAAATATAACTGGAAAGGCAAGGAGGATCTTGTAGAAAGATTTTTAACAATAATAGAAAGAAAATATTTATAAATTAAATATTATAAACAAATTAGAGTTTAACTAAACATTTGACAGTATGATCTAAAATATCATATAATTGATAAAGCACAGATCAAACTTTTGAAAATCAATATTCAATAGATATTTTAGGGTATTTATTGTTTAGCCTCCTTTTTCTTTTTGTGTTCTTTTTTGTAAATCAATTTATCCGCTTTTTTTGATGTTT
>JAUWLK010000223.1 GCA_030613745.1 Flavobacteriaceae bacterium
TTTTCTTTTTGTTGTTTTTCTGATAGGTTTTTGGCATTTTTAATATCTGGAATAATATCAATTTCAAACTTTATATAATGCTTTAATCTTTGCTCATAAGTTTGAATTAGTGATAATAAATTTTTATCATCGGTTTTACCAATAACTATTAGTTTGATCTTCATTAATTCAAAATTTATTAATTCCTTTTCAAATGTAAATCAATTATTCTAATATCTGAAAAAAAGTTATTTTTGTATGGATAAACTAAAAATGAATGATCACAAAAAAACAATTTGAAAAAGAATTACAAATTATTATCAAAAACGGTATTCGAGAAGATATTGGTGAAGGAGATCACAGTTCTTTAGCCTGTATTCCAAAAGATGCAATAGGTCAGGCAAAATTATTGGTAAAAGAAAAAGGAGTTATTGCAGGAATTGAATTTGCTAAAATGATTTTTACTGCAGTTGATAAAAACCTGAGAGTTGAAACATTTTTAAATGATGGTGATAAAGTAAAAGTTGGTGATATTGCTTTTTTTGTTACAGGAAGTTCTCAATCAATTTTAAAAGCTGAAAGATTTGTTTTAAATGCTATGCAAAGAATGAGTGCCATTGCTAAAAAAACAAGAAAATTTGTAAAGGTTTTAAAAGGTACCAATACCATGATTTTAGATACCAGAAAAACTACACCTGGCGTTAGAGCTATTGAAAAATGGGCTGTAAAAATTGGTGGAGGTGAAAATCATCGTTTTGCCTTGTATGATATGGTGATGCTAAAAGATAATCATATTGATTTTGCCGGTGGAGTTGATCTTGCAATTGAAAAAACCAAAACTTATTTATTAGATAATAGTCTTGATTTAAAAATTATTGTGGAAGCAAGGAATTTTGAAGAAATTGAGAAAATTTTAAAACACGATGGAATCCATCGGATTCTTTTAGATAATTTTAATTATACAGAAACTGCGAAAGCTGTAAATTTAATTGGAAATCATTGTCAAACTGAATCTTCCGGTGGAATTACTTTACAAACTGCCAGAGCTTATGCCGAATGTGGTGTTGACTATATTTCAAGTGGCGCATTAACACATTCAATAAATAATATGGATTTGAGTTTAAAAGCGGTGTAAGTAAAGTCCATCTGAACTTTAGACTTTTTACTTTAAACTTTTAATTTATTTCCTGCTATCTTTCAATAAAGGAACAAATCTAAAATCACCATGCTCATGTTTTTCAAATTCTTTTTCTCCTTTTCGAATAAATACAGTCATTTTTTGAATATTTTCACCAACAGGAATTACCAACTTACCTCCTATTTTTAACTGACTCAACAAAGATTTAGGAACAAATGGAGCACCTGCTGTTACAATAATTCCATCAAACGGTGCGTATTCAGGTATTCCTAAATAACCATCCCCAAATACCAGTTTTTTCGGAACATAACCAACTTTGGGTAAAAACACTTTGGTTTTAGTAAATAACTCTTTTTGACGCTCAATACTATAAACTTCTGCCTTTAACTCAATCAAAATCGCTGTTTGATAACCCGAACCTGTTCCTATTTCTAAAACCTTATCGTTTGGCTTCACTTGCAACAGTTCTGTTTGAAAAGCAACTGTATATGGCTGAGAAATAGTCTGATCTGCTGCAATAGGAAATGCATTATCCTGATATGCAAAATCAATAAAACCTGAATCCATAAACACATGCCTGGGAATTTTTCCTATAGCATCTAAAACGTTTTTATCTTTTATTCCTTTGGCTTTAATTGTTGCAACCAATTGATTACGAAGACCTTTATGTTTGTTTGTATCTAATAGCATATTAAATTCAAAAATAGGTAATTATTTTGCTAAATAAACCAATTAAAATATCATATTTTGTATTTTTGAATAAAATTATTCTATATGTTAAAAGCAGGTGTTTTAGGAGCCGGTCATCTTGGTAAAATTCATTTAAAATTATTACAACAATCTCAAAAATATGAACTCATTGGATTTTACGATCCCATTAGAGAAAATGCTTTAAAAGTAGCTGAGGAGTTTGGATATAAACTTTTTGATTCTATTGAAGAATTGATTGATGCAGTTGATGTAGTTGATATCGTTACTCCTACTTTAAACCATTTCGTTTGCGCCAAAACTGCAATTAAAAAAGGCAAGCATATTTTTATTGAAAAACCTATTACAAAAACCTTAGCTGAAGCTGAAGAATTACGTGATTTAGTTAAAGAACATCGTGTTAAAGGTCAGGTTGGTCATGTTGAAAGGTTCAATCCGGCTTTTACTGCTGTAAAAGATAAAATTGAAAGTCCAATGTTTATTGAAACGCATAGGTTAGCAGAATTTAATCCAAGAGGTACTGATGTTCCGGTTGTATTAGATTTAATGATTCATGATATTGATATTATTTTAAGCGTGGTAAATTCAAAAGTTAAAAATATCAATGCCAGTGGCGTTTCTGTTATCAGTGAAACTCCTGATATTGCTAATGCTCGAATTGAATTTGAAAATGGTTGTGTAGCCAATTTAACTGCAAGTAGAATATCTTTGAAAAATATGCGTAAATCCAGATTTTTTCAAAGAGATGCTTATATATCTGTTGATTTTTTAGAAAAAAAATGTGAAGTCGTTAAAATGAAAGATTTACCGGAAAATCCCGATGAATTTGCAATGATTTTACAAAATGCTGAAGGTGTAAAAAAACAAATCTATTTTGATAATCCTAAAATAGAACAAAACAATGCCATTTTAGATGAATTAGAATCATTTGCAGATGCAATACACAATAACAGTACACCTATTGTTTCTTTAAGTCAAGGAACCGAAGCTTTAGATGTAGCACAACAAATTATTGATTGTTTCAAATAAATAACAACACAAAATAGCAGTTTACATGAAAAATATAGTAGTTATTGGAGCTGGTACTATGGGAAATGGAATTACCCATGTATTTGCCCAAAATGGATTTAAAGTAAATTTAATTGATATTTCACAAAATGCCATAGACAAAGGTATCGCTAACATCACTAAAAATTTAGACCGCTTATTAAGTAAAGAAAGGATAACTTTAAAAGTTAAAGAACAAACTTTAAAAAATATTAGCACTTTTACCTCTATAAATCAAGGAGTTGCCAATTCTGATTTGGTTATTGAGGCAGCAACAGAAAACATTGATCTAAAACTTAAAATTTTTAAAGAATTGGATGAAGTTTGTCCTGAAAATACAATTTTAGCAACAAATACTTCTTCGATTTCTATTACTAAAATTGCAGCTGTCACTTCAAGACCTGAAAAAGTTATTGGAATGCATTTTATGAATCCTGTTCCTATAATGAAACTTGTAGAAATAATTCGCGGTTATTCTACCTCAGATGAGGTTACCAATATTATAATGGAACTTTCTAAAAAATTGCATAAAGTTCCTGTTGAAGTAAATGATTATCCTGGTTTTATTGCCAATCGCATTTTAATGCCTATGTTAAATGAGGCTATGTATTCATTATACGAAAGTGTTGCAGGTGTTTATGAAATAGATACCGTTATGAAATTGGGTATGGCACATCCAATGGGACCATTACAATTGGTTGATTTTATTGGACTTGATGTATGTTTATCTATATTAAATGTATTAGTTGACGGTTTTGGTAATCCAAAATATGCACCTTGTCCATTATTGGTAAATATGGTTAATGCAGGAAAATTGGGTGTTAAAACAGGAGAAGGGTTTTATGATTATTCTGAAAGTAGAAAAGCAGAAAATATTGCAAAACAATTCCTATAAATATTAAACATTATTTTCAACCTAAGCCTTTTACATATCCTTCTAATTTATCACCATTTTTAAGTGTTAAATAAGATATTTCTTTTTTAGCATAAAATGTACTTTTAGGTGTAAAAGCAGCTTGTTTTTCTCTTTCTTTAAGATTTTCTTCTTGTACGAAACTAACAAATCCTGCTGCTATAAATTAAATAGTAAAAAATTTCATTCTCATCATAATATTTTAAATTTTTAATTGTTAAATTAATAGACTAATGTTGAATAATTCATAAAATTTTAACCATGAAAAAAAAGCTTAAAATATTTGTAGCTATAATCGTAATGCTAATTGCATTTATCATTATTATTCCCATTGTTTTTGAAGGTAAAATTATAGAGTTAGTCAAAAAAAACATTAATAACAACGTTAATGCATCCTTTGATTTTGATGATGCTAATTTAAGTTTGTGGAGTAGTTTTCCTAATGCAGAAATTTCT
>JAUWLK010000102.1 GCA_030613745.1 Flavobacteriaceae bacterium
AACTTCTATTTCATCAGTAGTTTTTACAATTTTATCATTTGAAGTGTTACAACTTAAAAAGGTAATGAATACCATTACAAAAAAATATTGAACTTTCATTTTTTTAATATTTTAGTTAGATAATAATTTGATTTTTAGCTAATATAGCTTTTTTAGCCGATTTTAAAAAAAATGTTATCAATGTAGAATATTTCTTTAAAATTTTAATTGATATTTCTGAGTACATTTTCTAAAAGGCTTTTGATCTGCAAAAAGCATTAAAATAAGAATTTTTATATCATTTTTTAATTTATTATTCATTGATTATCAATACTATATATTTTATGAAATAATTTTTTATTTTTAGCCAACAATTTTATGTCTATTTTTTCGTTTTTTAAAATAGTTATCCAAAATATGAGAACAAAAAATAAATTGCTAAAATTACCCTCCAAAATGAAAAAGTGAAAATTGCATTTTATTTATTAAAATATATGAAAAAGAAATTATAGATTGAAAAGCTATAGCGAGGAATGCCTTGAGGGGGGCGTGATCAAACTAAAAACATTTATTTCGTATTTAAATGTTTCAACTATTGAAATTTTGCTATGGCTTTTGAATTTATACCCAACTAAAAAATAATTAAGCCATTATTTAAAGGGCTTATTTTTTTGCTTTATTTTGAGATACAATTGGTATTATACCAAATCATAATCTTCTAATGGTAAATTTTTATATCTTTTACCAGTAACACTAAAAATTGCATTAATTATTGCTGGAGCAATAACGGGAACACCAGGTTCACCAATACCAGTAGGTATTTCTTTACTTTTTACTATTTCTATATGAATATTTGGTGTTTCGTGAATTCTTAACATTTTGTAATCATGATAATTACTTTGCTCTATTATTCCATTTTTTGCAGTTATTTTTCCATAAAAAGCCAAAGACATTCCAAATATAGCAGCACCTTCTAATTGAGCTTTAACAGTATCTGTATTGACAACAGTACCGCAATCAACAGCAGTATATATGTTATGAACTTTTAATTTATCATTAATAACAGAAACTTCAACAACAGATGCAACATAAGTATAAAAACTATAATGAACGGCAAGACCAAACCCGTGATTTTTAGGTAATTCTTTTCCCCAACCTGCATTTTTAGCTGCAATATTTAAAACTTTTTTTAATCTTGAAGTATCTAACTTATAATCATTATCTGATGGATAAATTCGATCACTACCAATTAGATCCAATCGAAATTGTAATGGATCTTTATTTGCAGCAACTGCCAATTCATCTGCAAAGACATTTATAGAAAATCCGTGGATGATATTATAAACACTTCTTAACCAACCAATTCTTACATAAGCTTCAGCTTTACCATTTTCACAACGAATATTATCAATTTCATATGGTATATTTGTTAATCCTTGTTGAAATTCAAAACCGGCACCATGATTTACACCGGGCATAAAAGTAGATGTTATTGAAGGATATGCTGTACGATGTAACCAGCCGGTAACTTTTCCATGTTCATCTAAAGACCCTTTCATGTATTGTGCGCTAACTGCATGATAATAACTATGCTGTATATCGTCTTCTCTTGTCCAAATAACTTGAACAGGAGCATTTATCATTTTTGAAATTGCAACGGCTTCTACTACAAAATCAGGTTTAGATTTTCTGCCAAAGCCACCACCTAAAAATGTTACATTTATTGTTACGTTATCAAGTTCGGTATCCAAATAATCACTTACTTCTTTTCTCGTACTTTGTGGTGCTTGAACCGGAGCCCAAACTTCACATTTTTCATCTTGCACATAAGCAGTTGCATTAGGTACTTCCATAGGAGAATGTACTAAATGAGGCATTTGAAATGTACTTTCAATTATTTTATTTGCTTTTTTAAAAGCTTTATTTACATTGCCATCATTTTTAATTTCTTTACCTTTTTTATGAACGTTTTTAGTTATTTTCTCCATATAGGTATCACTGGAATACACCACATTATCTCCGTAATTCCAGGTTATTTCAAGAGCTTCCTTCCCTTGTAATGCAGCCCAGGTATTATTTGCAATTACTGCAATACCACCAAGTGGCCCGAATGCTTTTTTTATTCTTGGTATTTCAATTATATCTATAACACCATTTACTCTAATTGCTTTTTCTTTATTGAAACTTTTTACTGTACCAAAAGTAACCGGACAACGAGTTATAGTTGCATATTTCATGTTTGGTATACTTATATCTAGACCGTATTTAGCTTTTCCTGAGGTAAAATCTTCAACATCAACACTTTTTAATCCTTTGCCTATATAAACAAAATCCTTGGGAGATTTTAAAGTAACATTTTTTGGAGGTTCTAATTTTGAAGCTTCTTCAACTAAATCACCATAAAATATTTTTTCTTTACTTATTTTGTTTATTACATAATGCTTTTGAGTTTTACATTGTGATGAATCAATATTCCATTGATTAGCAGCCGCTATAACCAACATAGCTCTGGCTTTTGCACCCATTTGGCGCATGGGTTCATAAATAGTTCTTATACTTCTTGATCCATCAGTATTTTGATTGCCGTATTTTTCATCTCCAGTAGCTTGTTTAACCGTCACTTTGCTCCAATCAGCATCCATTTCATCTGCTATAACCGAAGTTAGTGAAGTACGAACCCCCTGCCCCATTTCTGAACGAGAAGCAATTAATATTAAATCACCATTGGATTTTAGTTGTACAAATAAATTAGGATTAAAACCATTCAGGTTATCAATAGATTTTAATATTTCATTTTTTGAACTTGGCACATTACAAGCTAATACTAATCCTCCTGATGCCAGACTGATACTTTTAATAAAGCTTCTACGACTGAGGTTATTATGTTTTTGCATTTTTTTTAGAATTAAACTTCATTATTTAAATCAGCAGCTTTATGGATTGCTTTTTTAATTCTGGTATATGTTCCGCATCGGCAAATATTTCCACTCATAGCGGTATTAATATCATCATCAGTTGGTATTGGATTATCATTTAATAAAGCTAAAGCAGAAACAAGTTGACCTGGTTGACAATAACCACATTGAGGTACATTCAAATCTTGCCATGCTTGTTGTAAATGCTTATTTTCATTTTCAACACCTTCAATAGTAATAATATTTTTACCTTCTGCAAGTGAAATTGGAGTAATACAAGACCTTATCAAATTACCATCAAGTAAGACATTACAAGAGCCACAAACTCCTTTACCACAGCCATATTTTGTTCCGGTTAAACCGATGACATCTCTAATTACCCATAAAATAGGCATTTCTGAAGCTACATCAATTTCATATTTTTTATTATTGATTGATAGTTTGATCATTAAAAATTGTTTAATTTGTAAAGTTAGCATTTTTAATTAATTTTGCTAAAAGCTAAAATATAGCGTTTAAATTATTTTAACATTAATCAAATCTAAAACATTATGAAAAAAATCACACTTTTAATTGTAACCTTTTTATTTGTTACCATAGGTTATACCCAATCATCATATCAAGATGAAGTTCAACTTATTCAATCTTTATATGGAATGCAGAAAAAAGAATTAGTTTCTCAGTTTGTAGAAATAAATGATTCTCAATCAACAGCTTTTTGGGCTTTATACGATGAATATGAGGTAAAACGTAAAGAATTAGGTAAGAAAAAATTTGAATTGATCTTTAACTATGTTAACGATTATGGTCAAATAAATGCAGGAGACGCAGCAATGTTTATGAAAGAAGTTATTCCATTACGTAAAAAATCAGATCAATTAGTTGATAATTATTATAATAAAATAAAGAATAAAACAGATCCAGTAGTTGCAGTACAATTTTATCAAATTGAAAATTATTTATCTGATATAGTTCGTTTGGAGTTATTAGAAGAATTATATATTACAAAAGAAAAATAGTTAATTCTTATTCATTATAAATTAATGTCACATTTAATTAATATTAATTGTGGCATTTTTATTAAAATTTAATCATAATCATGAAAAATATACTTAGCTTAAGTGTTTTATTAATTCTGGTATCATTATCTGGATTTGCTCAAAAAATAGAAATTGCCCCTCAATATGGTTACCAAATAGGTTCGAAATATAATTTTTATGGAGGCTATATAAAACTAACCGATTCAGATCAATACGGTTTCTCGGTTAGCATTCCTATGAATAGTGACGTACAAGCAGAATTTTTTTGGGTACAACAAAATGCAGTTGTTAAAGTTAGAGATATTATTGAATATCCAGAGCCAACTGAATTAACTGAAGTTAGGGTAAATCATTATCAGTTTGCTGCTATTCATACTTTTGGTGATAGTGATGAAGTTGTGCCATTTTTTGGAATGTCTGCAGGCTGGTCGACTTTTAATCCAAAAGAAAAAACTTATAATTCTACAACTAAATTTACTTTAGGAATAACCGGAGGTATCAAATATTTCTTTTCTGATCATATTGGTTTTAGATTACAAACTCAATTATTAATGCCTATTGATTGGGGAGGAGTTTATTATAGTTCTGGAGGAGGATCAGGAGTAAATGTTGGCGGTACCATATTGCAATTAAATTTTAGTGGAGGACTTATTTTTGCCTTTGGAAAGTAAACTTTTCTATACTTCGCTTATTAAAATACCTCACTTAGTTATATAGTGAAATATTTTGTTTAACTTTAATTTTAAACTTTAACAATAATACTTATGAAAAAAATGAAACTATTCAATTTACTGATGGCTCTTATTGTGGTGACCTCAGTATTTGCACAAAAAAAACCAAACATCCTAGTAATTTGGGGTGATGATATCGGGCAATCAAACGTTAGTGCCTACACCCACGGTTTAGTAGGTTACCAAACACCTAATATTGACCGTGTTGCTAATGAAGGAATGCTATTTACTGATTATTATTCAGAACAATCTTGTACTGCCGGTCGATCGTCCTTTATTTTAGGCCAAAGCGTATTGCGAACAGGTTTGAGTAAAGTGGGTATGCCTGGTGCAAAAGATGGAATTAATAAAAAAGATCCTACGATTGCAGAATTGTTAAAACCATTAGGATACGTAACTGGTCAATTTGGTAAAAATCACTTAGGCGATAGAGACGAACATTTACCAACCAATCACGGATTTGATGAGTTTTTTGGAAATCTTTACCATTTAAATGCAGAAGAAGAACCTGAATTACCTGATTATCCAAATCCTAAAGATTATCCAAATTTTGCCAAAAATTTTGGACCAAGAGGTGTGATTCATTCTTATGCGAATGGTAAAATTGAAGATACCGGGCCATTGACAAAAAAAAGAATGGAAACAGTAGATGATGAAACATCTGATGCTGCAGTAAAATTTATTAGAAATGCAGTTAAATCTGGAAAACCATTTTTTGTTTGGTGGAATGGAACAAGAATGCATTTTAGAACCCATGTAAAGGAAGAGCTTAGAGGTATTTCAGGTCAAAATGAATATGGAGATGGTATGGTGGAACACGATATGCATGTAGGTAAATTATTAGATCTATTAGATGAATTAGGTGTAACTGATAATACCATTGTGCAATATGGCACCGATAATGGTCCGCATAAAAACACCTGGCCTGATGCTGGAGTTAATCCTTTTAGAGGAGAAAAAAACACGAACTGGGAAGGTGGTTGGAGAACTCCTTCTATGATTCGCTGGCCGGGTCATATCAAAGCAGGATCTATATCTAACGAAATTATGTCGGGAATGGATTGGATGCCTACATTTTTAGCTGCTGCAGGTAATACAAGTGTTAAAAATGATCTATTAAAAGGATATAAAGGATTTAAAGTACATTTGGATGGCTATAACTTTTTACCTTTTTTAACAGGCAAAGAAAAGAAAGGGCCTAGAGAAGAGCTGTTTTACTTCTCTGATGATGGTGAACTAATGGCATTACGTTATAATGACTGGAAAGTTGTTTTTATGATGCAAACATCAACCGGAACTATGGATACTTGGTCAAATCCGCTAGTTACCACAAGAGTACCTTGGCTTTATAATTTAAGAAGAGATCCTTATGAGTTTGCAACTATTACTTCCAATACCTATTGGGACTGGTATCTAGACCATGTATTTTTATTGTTGCCAGCGGCTGAATATGTTGGAAATTTTATTGCTACTTTTAAAGAATATCCTCCACGTATGAAAGCTGCAAGTTTTAATTTAGGAGATACAATGGATGCATTAAAGACACCAACAAATAATTAAACAAATAATTTAATAGAAAAAAGACCAAGGTTTTACTTGGTCTTTTTTCTATAAATTTAAACCTAAAAGCATAATGATCCATATAAGTAAATTCCTATCCGTATTTCTAATCTTCTTTGTTTTACTTACAAGCTGTAAACAAGAGAAAATAAAAGAAAATAAAAGTACAATTACCGAAACTAAAAAAAAAGACCCATTACCTTCTTGGAATGACACTTCAACAAAAAAAGAGATTATTGCATATGTAGATATGATTACTGATAAAAATCATCCAAATTTTATTCCTGTAAAAGATCGTATCTCTGTATTTGATAATGATGGTAATTTATGGAGTGAACAACCTGCTTATTTTCAATTATTTTTTGCTATTGACAGAGTAAAAGCAATGGCTAAAAATCATCCGAAATGGAAAGACAAAGAACCTTTTAAATCTGTGTTAGAAAATGATATGGAATCTTTGGCAAAACAAGGAGAAGATGGTTTGATTAAATTAGTAATGGCTACACATAGCGGTAATACTACCGAAGAATTTGATACAGATGTAAAAGAATGGATAGCGACAGCAAAACACCCTACAAAAAATGTTACATATGATAAGTTGGTTTATCAACCTATGTTAGAGTTACTTCAATATTTAAGAGCGAATGATTTTAAAACTTATGTGGTTTCCGGTGGTGGAGTTGATTTTATGCGTGCATTTGTAACTGAAATTTACGGTATTCCGGAAGAACAAATTCTGGGGAGCAGAATAAAAACCAAGTTTGAATACAATGATGGCAACGCCAAAATTGTACGATTACCTGCATTAGATTTTATTGATGATAAAGAAGGTAAACCTTTAAATATCCAAAAGATCATAGGTAAAAAGCCAATTTTTTCATCTGGTAATTCTGATGGAGATCTGGCAATGATGCAGTGGACAGCTTCCAACAAATATAAAAGTTTTATGCTGTATGTACATCACACAGATGCTGAACGCGAATGGGCCTATGATAAAGATTCACATATTGGCAGATTAGACAAAGGTTTGATCCAGGCTAAAAAAGATGGCTGGACAGTTATTGATATGAAAAATGATTGGAAAGTGATTTATCCTTTTGAATTAAATTAAATTAATTATTTTATCTATTTATTAATAATTTTAATTTAAGAAATGATTTTACAACAAATTCTAATACCTATGAAAATAATAAATAATTTTTCCTTCTTTTAAATCTGGGTATCCTTCTTTCTTGTGGTAGCACACAACAAACTAACAATAAAAACCCACATGCTGCAGCACATATAAAAATGCACGAAGATCATATAAAAAGGTAATGTCACTAAAACATATTGATTAATTGTTACTATTTCGTTGATTAGCTCTTAACTCTTCCATAATCATTTGACCTGATTTAAACTTCCCTTGGTCTCTGTAAATAAGAGCCCATAAATATTTATAATCTTGATTTTCAGGTTCAATTTTTAAGGCATTTTTAATATATTTTTCCGCCAGTTTTAAATTTTTTTTATCCTGATAATAGTAGGTAGCCAAATTATACATTGATCGGGTATTACTTGGGTTTAACTTTATCGATTTTTTCAGATCAGCAACAGCTTTATCATTCTCTTTCAATTCAAAATTCAATAAAGCCCTCAAATAATAAGGTCTGCCTGAGTCTGGCTCTAATTTCATCCAAATCTCTATGGTTTGCATAGCGTTATCATTTTCTCCATGGATACTATAAGCTGTAGCCAAATTAGAATAAACAGGAAATAACAAACTATCTTTTTGCAATGCCATTTTATAATGCTTTATAGCAGTATTTACATCGTTATTCTGTAAAAAGTAGTCACCCAATTGCATTCTTCCGGTTGAAAAATCAGCATTACTATACATCATGGTTTCCAATTCGCTTCTTGATTTAATTAAATTTGCTTTTTCAATGTCATTTAAGTTATTTTCATCAAAACCAATGGCGAGTTGTGCTGCTCCAATTCTGACTAATTTCGTAGTATCATTCACGTGTTTTAAAACAATGGACATCCTGTCTTGCATAGGAAGAGCCCTGAATTTCATTAAAGCATGATACCTTACCAATGCGGAGGAATCCTTTAAAGAAATAAGTAAAGCACCAAACTGTTCATTACTTGTAAAATTCAAATTATTAATTACAGTTGCTCTTACAATTGCAGGATATTTAAGATCATTAATAAAGTTATCCAGTTTTTTATGCTGTTCATCATTTAAATCATTTTGTGAACTCAAAATTAAAGCATCAGAATAGTGATCTCTCCTTTTTGGTCCGTACCATTTTTTGATCCAGTTTGCTGCCCATTGATTGCTTTCCTTTTCATGGCAACCTTTACAAGCATTTGGAGTGTTGTATTTAACACTTTGATCCGGACGGGGAATTCTAAAACTATGATCTCTTCTAAAATCATTTCCCATATAATTTTTTCCAGTCATATGACAATTGATACACTGACTTGCCTCTGTGTTTTCTTCATGAAAATGATGTTTTTTTGTATCGTAAGTTGTATTTACATGGCATTGTGCACACAAGGTATTTCCGTCAAATTTTAACTGCATCGAATGCATGTCATGGCAATCACTGCATTTTACTTTGTTGGCATACATCATACTTTGTAAAAATGAACCAAAAACATAATCTTCATCATCTATCTGACCATCAGCATGATAATAATTAGTGTTAACAGTTTGAATCATATATTGATCT
>JAUWLK010000086.1 GCA_030613745.1 Flavobacteriaceae bacterium
TTATTAGATAGCGAGTTATATAAATCAGTATTAGCAGTTTTAACATCCGTGGGAACACAAGAGGCTGCAAATAATATTTTTAGTGTAATAAAAAATGTAAATTCAAAAATGCAACCTGCATTTATTGAGGCTCTTGGAAAATTATGTTATGTGCCTGCTGTTGATTTATTACAAGAATTAGTAACAAACAATTCTATAGAAATTCGACAAAAATCATTAATGGCATTAGCAGAAATTGCCTTGGAGAGTTCAGAAACAACATTATATAATGCAACTAAAAAGGTTCATTTTAATTTAGATAAAAGTGAGGCCATTTTAGCCTATATTCACTACGGAAATAGACTTAACGAAAAAGGAAATAAAACCTTGAGTACAAAGGTTGGTAAAACTATAATGAAAAATTGTACATCTGAAAAACAATTGCATTATAGATCTGCTGCAATTTATCTTTTACGAGAAAATGAGGGCTCAAATTATACCAACACTTTAATAAAAGAAGCACAACATCAAAATAAAAAATACAGAGAAGCTGTTTTAGATGCTGGGTCGTTAAACATAACAAGTGATGAAGTTTTAAAATGGGTAAAAGCATATAAAAAATCTTCAGATGAAGCTAAACCTCAAATCATTAGAATGCTCAGTAAAAGGAATGAATCAGATGTATTTGATAAGTGTATTTTATCAGCAGTTAAAGACAAAAATGAAGATATAAGAATTTCAGGAATAAAAGCTTTAGCATATCAAGATAAATCGAAAGCTTTTCCTTTATTATTAGAATCACTAAAACAAGCTACATCTTCAGAAGAATATAATACCATACAAGAAACATTGCTAAGAATATGTAATGTTGAGGATAGTGATTCACTAGCCAAAAATATAAATGAAATGAATGATAGTGGTAAAGTGGTATTGGTAAATGTTTTGTCAGCTCGTAATGCTAAAGAACAATTTAACAAAGTTGTATCATTGCTTGTTGATAGTAGCAATGAAAAAGTAACAACAGCCGTATATGCTGCTTTGCCATCAATAGCAAACTCTAATGATTTACCTAAACTTATTGAGCTGTTAAACACTGCTGATGGTAGTCAAAATATCAAAAATGTACAACAAGCAATAATTTATGTTTTAGATAATTCTGACACTGATAATTCAAAAGTGGTTTTTGATGTGTATAGTACTGGTAAAAAAGAAAGGATATTACCTGTTTTACCAGCAATAAATAGCAATTCCTCACTTGACTTAGTTGTTAAATCTTTAAACTCTGAAAGTGATGAGGGAAAAATGATTGCTATTGAAACATTAACCAACTGGAGAAATAATGATGCCTTACCTTATCTATTTCAAGTTGTTAGTACTTCTAAAAATAGAGAACTACGATCAGATGCTTTTAATGGATATTTATCTCAAATACTGAAATCTACCTATCCAGATGATCAAAAACTACTTCTACTCAAAAAGCTAATGCCATATAGTAGTAATAATGCTGAAAAGAGACGAATAATAAATAGAGCAGGAAACATCAAAACATTTTTATCATTAATTTTTGTTTCTAAATATATAAACTACAAAGAATTAGCAAATACAGCATCTTATACCGCAATAAGAATTGCGCTTCCAACTCCTGGTGTAAAAAATGGTTTAAGTGGAGATGTAGTAAGAGAAATTGTTACTAAAAGTAAAAATACTCTAAGCGGCCCCGGAAGTGAATACACAAAAATAGACGCAAATGAATTTCTAGACAATATGTCTAATGAAAAAGGGTTTGTTTCCATTTTTAACGGGAAAGATTTAACGGGATGGGAAGGCTTAGTGAAAAATCCTATTGAAAGAGGAAAGATGTCACAAAGAACATTAAAAAATGCACAAGCTAAGGTTAATACACAAATGTTGAAGGACTGGTTTGTTAAGGATGGATTAATTGGTTTTAAAGGAGAAGGGTACAATAATATTTGTACCATCAAAGATTATGGTGACTTCGAAATGATTGTTGACTGGAAGATTACCAATGGGGGAGATAGCGGAATTTATTTAAGAGGAACACCACAAGTTCAAATTTGGGATATCGCTCGTATTGATGATGGAGCTCAAGTAGGATCTGGAGGACTTTACAATAATAAAAAGAATGAAAGCATTCCGTTAGTTGTGGCAGACAACCCAATTAATGAATGGAACACTTTTCGAATTAAAATGATTGGTGAAAGAGTAACTGTACATTTAAACGGAGTGTTGGTTACCAACAATGTGATTCTTGAAAATTATTGGGATAGAAAACTCCCTATTTTTTCGAAAGAAGCAATTGAATTACAAGCTCATGGAGAAGACCTTGGATTTAAAAATATTTATGTACGCGAAATTGTTTCGGGAGATAATTTATTAAGTGATGAAGAAAAAGCTGATGGATTTAAATCCTTATTCAACGGAAATGATTTAGATCACTGGATTGGAAATAAAAAAGATTATTTGGTTGAAAATAATGAATTAGTTGTACGCCCTAAGCAAGGTGGACATGGAAATCTTTACACAGCAGAAGAGTATTCTGATTTTGTATTCAGATTTGAATTTAAGTTAACTCCAGGTGCTAATAACGGTTTAGGAATTCACACTCCTTTGGAAGGTGATGCCGCTTATGTAGGTAAAGAATTGCAGATTCTAGATAATACAGCTTCAATTTATGCAAATTTAAAAGCTTACCAATATCATGGATCAGTGTATGGTGTAATTTCTGCAAAAAGAGGTTTTTTAAAACCAGTTGGAGAATGGAATTCTGAGGAGGTTATAATTAAAGGAGATCATATTAAGATTACCCTTAACGGAACAGTTATTTTGGATGCAAATTTTAAAGAAGCTACTAGAAACGGTACTTTAGATGGTAAAGATCATCCAGGATTAGCTAGAAACATAGGCCATATTGCTTTTTTAGGTCATGGGTCAGAATTACAGTTTCGAAATATCAGAATTAAAGATTTAAGTGAATTAAAGGAATAGATTAATAATAACAGTAATAAATATAAATACAAAAAATAAACAAATGATAAGATTTACAATTTTAGCTTTTTTAGTAGTTATCATGATTAACCCGGAAATTAAAGCTCAGCAAAAATCCCTATTTAACGGAAAAGATCTAAGTGGTTGGACGATTTATGGTACTGAAAAATGGTATGTAGAAGATGGTTTACTAATTTGTGAAAGTGGTTCAGATGAGAAATACGGCTATCTCGCAACAAATAAATATTATAAGAATTTTGAACTCCAATTAGATTTCAAACAAGAAGCGGATGGTAATAGTGGTGTATTTATAAGATCTACTATTGAAGGTATAAAAGTTAGTGGTTGGCAAGTAGAAGTTGCGCCTAAAGGGAAACATACTGGTGGTGTTTATGAATCTTATGGTAGAGGATGGCTTATAAAACCTGCTCCCGAAAAAGAAGAGGTACTTAAAGTAGGTGAATGGAATCAATTAAAGATCAGAGCAGTAGATGGTACAATAACTTCATGGCTCAATGGTGTACAAATGATTACCATTACTGATAAAATAATTGGAAAAGGAGAGGGATCTATTGCACTTCAAATTCATGATGGTGGAGGAATTAAAGTTAAATGGAAAAATATTTTAATAAATGAGCTTTAGTTAAAGTTATGGACAAACAAAAAATAAGATATATTTAAAATATATGCGGAATTTATTATTACTTGTTTTATCAGTGATTACCTTTTACTCATGCAAAGAGGAGGTGTATTGGACGAAGTTATTGGACAAAGACCTGTCTCATTGGGATATGTATCTAAGCTACAAACATGAAATTGGATACGACGGACAAGCGCCTAAAGACAAGGACGGAAACTTAATTCCTCCAATAGGATTAAACCAGAATGAATACAATGTTTTCACAGTAATTGAAGAGGAAAATGAACCTGTATTAAAAGTTAGTGGAGAAATCTATGGATGTGTTTTTACAAAAGAAGAATATGCTAATTATCACCTCAGATTGAAAGTTAAATGGGGAGATAAGAAATGGGTACCAAGAAAAAAATTATTAAAAGACTCTGGTATATTGTATCATTCAATAGGCCCATTGGGTGCTGAACATTGGAGATCTTGGATGCTTTCACAGGAATTTCAAATTATGGAAGGTCATATGGGTGATTATTGGAGTCAAGCAACTTCAGCCATTGATATAAAGGCATTTATTCCGGAATATATAATGAATCCAGTTGCTGATGAAAGTCAATCTTTCATTCCCTTAGGTGAGGGAGAAAAAATACAAGGTTTTTGCCTGCGAAGTGCAAACTATGAAAAAAAGTACGGAGAGTGGAATACATTAGAATTAATTTGTTTTGAGGATAAAAGTATACACATTGTAAATGGTCATGTAGTTATGATTCTTAGAAATTCAAGATATATTCAAGAGGGAAAAATAATCCCTATGAACAAAGGAAAGATTCAGTTGCAAAGTGAAGCAGCTGAGGTATATTATAAAGATATTGAAATTCGGCACTTGGAATCACTCCCAACAGAATATTATCAATATTTTCGATAAAGCTTAGTCATTTGGAGAATATAAATGCTAAAGCTCCAACCAATATATTAGAAAATTCAACAATGAAGAACTATTTTTTATTCCTTTTGATTGGAATGATCATGCTGCAGACCAATGCACAGAAAAAGAACGAAGCTTTTCGTTTAAACATTCGAAAAACTACTTCACCTGTGATTATAGATGGAATAGTTGATGAGGAGGCATGGAAAAATGCCGATGTTGCTGATGATTTTTTTATGGTATTACCAACCGATACAGGAAAAGCTAATCAACATTCAGAGATACGAATGACTTATGATGATAAGAATCTATATCTTGTAGCTACATTTTACAATAATATTCCCGGACCTTATTTTGTTGAATCGTTAAGAAGGGATTTTTCATTTGGTAAAAATGATAATTTTTTACTTTTTATAGACCCTTTTAACAATCAAACTACAGGATTTTCTTTTGGTTCAAATGCTGCAGGTGCACAATGGGATGGAACTATGAATAATGGAGGCAGTGTAGATTTAAATTGGGACAGTAAATGGATTTCTGTTGTTAAACAAGAAAAGGAAAAATGGGTTTTTGAAATGGCAGTTCCTTTTAAATCAATCAGATATAAGGAGGGAGTTACAGAATGGGGTATCAATTTTAGTAGGTTAGATCTTAAATCAAGTGAGAAATCAAGCTGGACACCAATACCTAGACAATTTCCTACAGCATCTTTAGCTTATACTGGGGTGTTAGTATGGGATGCACCACCGCCTTCCCAAGGAATAAATTTTTCTTTAATTCCGTATGTACTGGGTGCTGTAAATAAAAGTACTGATACTGAAAGTCATACGGATTATGAAACAAAGATTGGAGGAGATGTCAAGTTTGCGGTTTCTTCTTCCCTTAATTTGGACTTGACTATAAATCCTGATTTTTCTCAAGTAGAAGTTGATCGTCAAATTACCAATTTGGATAGGTTTGAATTGTTTTTCCCTGAAAAGCGACAGTTCTTTTTAGAAAATGCTGACCTGTTTGCCAATTATGGCTATTCTACAATCCGACCGTTTTTTTCAAGAAGAATAGGTCTGGACGTGCCAATTCATGCAGGGATTAGATTAAGTGGTAATTTAAGTGAAAAATGGCGTATAGGTGTTATGGATATGCAAACAGACAATGATGATGATATTGGATTGCCAAGCCAAAACTTTGGAGTACTCTCTTTTCAGAAGAAAGTATTTAGCAGGTCTAGTATAGGATTGATGTTTGTTAATAAAGAATCAATAAATTACCCGGAAGATACGGATGAGTTTCATACTATTTATCCGAAATACAATCGCAATTTAGGATTGGAATATAATTTAGCGTCTTTTAATAATTTATGGACAGGAAAAGCCTTTTTGTTTAAGTCGTTTTCTCCGGATGATTTAGGAAATGGAATTACGCAAGCAGCAAATATTGAGTATAAAAGTCAAAAATGGAACTGGGGAATTCAAGAAGAATCGGTAGGAGAAAATTATAGGGCAGAAGTAGGTTTTGTACCACGAAATGGTTATATAAAAATGAGTTCTTTTTTAGGATATTTATTTTATCCTAAAGATAGTAAGATTTTAAGCCATGGTCCAAAATGGACTAGTATTTACTTCTTCAATGAAAGTATGGAGAGAACAGATAATCTTAACTTACTTCAATATTTTTTAAATTTCAGAAACCGAAGCTCATTAAGAATGACATTAATTGATGAGTATGTAGAGCTACTAGAACCATTTGACCCAACAGGTTCTGGTAAACCAGAGCTTCCTGCCGGATCAAAACATAACTGGAATGCTGTGCGATTGAATTATGAATCTAAGCCACAAAGCATGTTTACTTATACCATTGGTGGTCGAATTGGTGGTTATTACGAAGATGGAAATTGGTTTAGTGTCACTAATGAATTAGGATATCGTTTTCAACCTTATGTTAGTTTAAGCTCCAATATTAGTTACAATTATATTAGTATGCCTGAACCCTGGAATAAAACCGACTTCTGGCTAATAGGTTCGGAAATAGATATAACTTTTACCAATAAACTATTTTTTGCTACTTTATTTCAATATAACGAGCAGTCTAAAAACTTCAATCTAAACTCACGGCTACAATGGCGTTATAAACCTGCGTCAGATTTATATCTTGTATATACAAATAATCAATTACTTGAACCTTATACAGGTAGAAGCTGGTCACTTACTCTAAAGTTAACTTATTGGTTTAATAAGTAACATTATTTAGTTGTTTTGATAAAACAGTAAGTAATTGAATTTTTGCTTCAAATTTGACTTTACAAGCTGCTTGAAGGCTATTTTTTGGCAATAGTTAATTTCTTTAATACTGTTCCTTTTCTTTATAATTTCAATAGCTTATTCTAGAATAAAATCCTGATTCTAAGTCTTAAAAAATGTGAACTTTTATTGGTCGAAACAGTTGGATTTATAAATTACTAATACAATTTTTAAACTAACCTGATTTATATCACATTGATAATCTTAATCTATCATCATTTTAAAAACTTCAACAACTATGATAGAAAAACACAAACCCATACGAGGTAAAGTAAATAAATTTTATGATTATCTTGAATTGAAGTTGTTTTTGATTGGGTTTGAGGAACAAATCCAATTATCGTTCTGCATATTTATTAATGATAAAAATCATTAACGTTAATATAAAATTATTTTAAATTTATAGAAGAAAAAAAAATGGCTTACGTATATGCACATAAAATAAAAAACACATCTAAGTTTTTTTACATTGGTATAAGTAAGAATTTAAAAAGATCCTATATATTTGGTAGAAATTATTATTGGGATTATATAGCTAAAAAATATGGTTATGATGTTGTAATTTTACACAAAGATATTTCTTTTGATGAGGCTCAAAAAATTGAGAAACAACTAATAAAAAGATATGGAAGATTAGATAAAGGTAGGGAATTTTAACCAACCTTTCGGCTGGAGGTGAAGGTGTTAAAACTGATAGAATTTGGATATTGCAATATGATAAAAATAAAAATATAATAAATACATTTGATAGTTTTACTGATGCTTCTTTATCTTCTAAAATACCAGCTTCATTAATTTCTGATTATTGCAACAATAAATTGAAACAAAAAAACTTAAAAGAATTTATATTTGAATTGGTCACTTTAGAGAAAATTAATACAGAATTATTTTTAGAAAGGATAGAGAGATTTAATTATAAAGATAATTTAAATTCGAGTGATGAAACAAAAAGAAACCGTGCTTTTAAAATATTGATGGAATTAGAAGACGAACCATTAACTGTTACAAATAAAATGATGCAGGAATTAAAAAACAGATTAGCTGTATTAAACCTATAAAGCTTAAATTTTGTGCAAATTTTGTGCAAATAAAAAGAGTTACCAAAATTAAATTTGATAACTCTCTGGTTATGAAGTGATCGCGACAGGATTTACATAAACCTTTCAGAACATTGAATTACAGTCTAATAAGCAATTACTAAAAAACATACGATCCTTTTACGATCCTTTTTTTGCTGTTTAATAGTATCGTTTTTAGACATGTCAAACTTGTTTTTAAGTTGATAATTATAACTTTTGTCTACTTCCAAACTGTCTTATTTTTAGGAGATATTACAACGAATTTGAATATGGCAAGTTGCGATTTTGAAGACGTACTTTTCCATAGCATGTTATTTAGTTTTGTTACAATTATTCTTTTCTAGATTTTTTCAGTCTCTTTTCTGCTTTTTTTTCTTTTGGAGTTTTAGCAGCTTCTTTTTTTACATTTCTCCTTGAGTCTTTACCTTTTGCCATGATATTATCTATTAAATTTTTGTTTTTAGTTTCTCTATTTTAATTGCTAAAAATCTATCCGTTTCAACTTTTAATTCCGCAATTGTGCTCAAATTCGTACCGATTCAATTTTCAATCTTTTTGCGGTTCAGCTCTCAATTCTGAAAACTCAATTATTCAGAGAGTTCTTAAGCTACTTTAAAACTCAGATTGTTTATTTCAGACCTGAAATCCGCCATTACAGGCAACTTGTTTATATGCGCAACTGTTTGTGCGCTTTACATACCTATTTGGTCTGAAACCAGCTAGTTTTATTTTGAGTTAAATGTATGATAAATTTTCAATAATTGAGAATTTTACAATAACAATTTAATTTCTACCTATATGAGCTGGTGGTGAATATGGGATAATGACAATTATTTTATTCAATATATTTCTTAAGAAAGCCAGTATATTGATCGAGATAGAATTAGAACCTGTGATCATCGGCTTAGAAATCTTTTTATAAAAAATTCAAAATACAGAAAATCATAAGTAATAAAGCACTTTAAATAAATACTACCGAATCACTACCGATTTACAAAGCCGTCTACCAAAATTAATCATAAAATAGAGGTGTTATAAATAACAAAACCCCATATAATATGGGATTTTGAAGGTGATCGCGACAGGATTATATTTCCTTAGCAATCCGTGCTGAGAATCAACAAAACAATCACTTCACTTCTTTTCAAAAAAGAAGCGAGCTTCATTTTGAAACTCGCTTGTTATTGAACCTTTTATTGATTCATCTGTGATCGCGATAGGATTAACTAAAGTTGATCCCTTGTGCTCCGTAGTCTAAATGAAAAGTCACAAATCTGCGATTTGCAAACTATTTTATTTTCACTTCGATTCTTGAACAAGTTCAAATCTCGTTCAAAAAAAAGTCCGCACAATAGTGCAGACTTTTCATTCTTAAGTGATCGCGACAGGATTCGAACCTGTGACCGTCTGCTTAGAAGGTATCTCCACTAACTTTTTATTAGTTTGAATTACAGCGTATTAAAATTTCATCAAAAAATATCCTACAAGTATCGTACAAGTGAGAATTAAAGTATTTGTAGATTGGAATTAATTTCAATAGGGGCAGGGAGTATCAACTTTTACTGAATGAATTCCAACGGCTTGAATATGGTGCGTTTGGCTTTTCAAAAGCTCAATTTTCAAACATTAACTAGATTAATTTATTTCTAATATATTCATT
>JAUWLK010000225.1 GCA_030613745.1 Flavobacteriaceae bacterium
TAGTAATTCTTCAATACCTATAACATCTACCGGCACAGCAGTGTCTGTAGCAGTTCTGTTGGGGTTTCTTGAACCAACAACTACAATTTCATCCAGTTCAACACCAGATGTCATTTTAACATTTACGGTAGTAAGCCCATCCATTGTAACAGATTTAGTTTCAAAACCTATAAATGTAAATAGTAAAACGTCACCGTTATTAACTTCTAATGAGTAGTTTCCGTCAAAATCAGTCGTTGTACCCGATATACCTCCTTTAATAGACACAGAAACACCTGGTAAAGATTGATTGTCGCTATCCGTAACCGTACCACTAACTTGATACGATTGCGCCATTATCGGTAAAGATAAAAATAGCATAAATAAGAATGTGTAAAGATTTGTTTTCATAAAAAAATGATTTTAAAATTTGAGTTATAATTTTTTAGTTGTTGCGGGCTAAAATAGATAAAAATATTTTAACCGTTTATGTACAAGAATATCAATGTGTTATGATTTAAATATAAATAAAAATTATTTTTTGTTAAGAAATAACCTATAATAAATATTAATATAACTATTTTTATTTTCTTTAAAAAAAGAATAAACTTAATGAATTATTTAGCACATTTATATCTTTCAGGAGAAAATGATTCTATCAAAATTGGTAATTTTATTGCAGATAGCATAAAAGGAAAAAAGTATAAATTATATCCTGAAAATATTCAAAAAGGGATTTTATTACACCGTCAAATTGATTCGTTTACAGATAATGATGATATTGTAAAACAAAGTAAAAAAAGATTAAACAAAAGATATGGTCATTATAAAGGTGTGATAATTGATATTTTATACGATCATTTTTTAGCTAAAAACTGGTTAAAATATGCAACAACTTCATTGCATATTTTTACACAATCATTTTATAATACTTTGCAAAATAATTATGATATACTACCTGATAGAGTTCAATTTTTAATGCCTTATTTAGTTAAAGATGATTGGCTTGTTAGTTATGCTACTCTCGAAGGTATTGAGAAGGTCTTAATAGGAATGAATAAACGTACTCAAGAAAAAGCACAAATGCATTTAGCAATAAACGATTTAAAAGAAAATTATAATGATTTTGAAAATGATTTTACACTGTTTTTTGAAAAATTACGTACTTTTTCAGTCTTAAAACTTAAAGAAATAAATAAAGAATTTTTATAAATAAAATATATAAATATATATGGCAAAACAATATTATGTAATGAAAAAAATTATCATTTTACTTTTTGTTTCATTGTTACTCATACAATGTAAAATTAAACCTACTCCAGAAATTGTAAAAATAGGTTTAATTGCTGATAGCGCTATGGTTGTAAGTGCTCGTCAAGAAGCTTCAGCCATAGGCGTAGCTATATTAATAAAAGGAGGTAATGCATTTGACGCAATGATAGCTACAGATTTAGCTTTGGTTGTTGCTTATCCTTTTGCAGGAAATATTGGAGGAGGAGGTTTTACTGTTTATCGAACAAAAGATGGTAAAGTAGGATCTTTTGATTATCGTGAAAAAGCACCTCTGGCAGCAACGAGAGATATGTATTTAGATGAGAATGGAGATGTAATTCCTAATAAGAGTACCTTGGGAGCTTTAGCTATAGGTGTACCGGGAACTGTTGCGGGATTATTTATGATTCATAAGAAATTTGGAACCTTACCTTTTTCTGAATTAATTCAGCCTGCTATTGATTTGGCTAGAAGAGGTGTTGTTGTTACCAAAAGACAAGCTAGAGGTATGAATAAATACCGAAAATATTTTGAAGAAGCTAATAAAAGAACTATTTTTTTAGATAAAGAATGGAATGAAGGCGATACTATTAAATATTTAAAACTTGCAGAAACTTTTGAAAGAATTCGTGATAACGGTAGGTATGAATTTTATAAAGGAAAAACTGCAGATATTTTGGTGAACTATGTTCAAAATTTAGGAGGAATAATTACTTTAGAAGATTTAGAAGAATATGAGGCTAAAGAAAGAGATCCTATTGTTTTTAATTATAAAAATGCCCGTATAATTTCTATGTCACCGCCTGCAAGTGGTGGAATTTGCATAGCGCAAATTTTAAAAAGTATTGAACCGTTCGATATAGGACAATACAAACATAACTCTATTGAATATATACAGTTAATAACTGAAGCAGAGCGCAGGTCATATGCAGACAGAGCTTATTTTTTAGGAGACCCTGATTTTAATAATATTCCGATAGATTCTTTAAGTTCCAGCACTTATAATAACAAAAGAATGCAAAATTTTTCATGGGATAATGCTACCAAATCATCAGATGTTTCTCATGGTAATATTGAAATTATTGAAAGCGATCAAACAACACATTATTCAATTATTGATCAATTTGGTAATGCAATTGCAGTTACCAATACATTAAATGGTGCTTTTGGTTCAAAAGTTTTTGTTGAAGAAGGTGGTTTTTTTCTTAATAATGAAATGGATGACCTAAGTGCAAAACCAGGAGAGCCTAATATGTTTGGCTTAATAGGTGCAGAAGCAAATGCTATTGAGCCCGAAAAACGTATGTTGAGCTCTATGACTCCAACAATAGTTGAACAAAACGGTAAATTAAAAATGGTCTTAGGATCACCAGGAGGATCAACAATTATCACTTCGGTTTTGCAAAATATTTTAAATGTAATTGAATATGATATGGGAATGCAAGAATCGGTTTCACAAACAAGATTTCATCATCAATGGATGCCTGATGATATAAAATTTGAACCTAAATTTGATACGATAACCTTTGCAGAATTGAGAAGCAAAGGATATAAAATTGATCAAAGCAATTCAAGAATATTGGGAAAAGTTGATGCCATACTTGTTTTACCTGACGGTAGGTTAGAAGGTGGTGCTGACCCTCGTGGTGATGATAAGGCAGTAGGATTTTAAGAGATTTTATTTAAATTAATAATGAAAAATAAAGGTAAACACACAGTTTGTATTCATGATGGTGAAATAAAAGACACACAATTTGGAGGAGCAGTTTCACCAATATTTATGTCGAGTTCATATCCTTTTTTAGATACTGACCCTATAAGATATCCTCGGTATTTTAATACACCAAATCAAGAAGTTATAGCAAAAAAAATTGCTGCTTTGGAGAACGCTGAAGCAGGATTGCCTTTTGCATCTGGTATGGCTGCAATAAGTACAACTTTATTAGCTTTTTTACAAAAAGGAGATCATGTAGTATTTCAAAATGAAATATATGGAGGTGCTTATAATTTGGTTCAAGAAGAATTTGAAAATTTTGGTATTGATTATTCCTTTACTGAAGGAGTTGAGGTAATAGATTTTGAAAACAAAATAAGAAACAATACCAAAGTTATTTATATTGAAACACCATCCAATCCATTGTTGACAATTACTGATATTAAAGCTGTTGCTGAATTGGCAAAAAAGTATAATATCATAACGATGATTGATAATACTTTTGCTTCACCTATTAATCAAACACCTTTAAATTTTGGAATTGATATTTCTATTCATAGTGCTACAAAATATTTAGGTGGACATAGTGATATACTTGCAGGTGCTGTTGTGGGTAGTGAAGAACAGATTCTTAAAATATTTAATAAAGGGAAAAACTTAGGAGGAAATATTAGTGATTTTATGTGTTATTTGTTAGAAAGAAGTATTAAAACATTAGGCGTTAGAATTGAAAAACACAATGAAAACGCTCAGTTTGTTGCTGAATTTTTAAATAATCATTCTGCTATTGAAAAAGTATATTATCCTGGTTTACAAAATCACCCAAATCACGATATTGCTAAAGTCCAAATGAATGGTTATGGTGGAATGTTATCTTTCGAGTTAAAAGAAGATTTTGATGCTGTTAAGTTTCAAAAAGCCTTAAAACTAATAAAACCATCTATGAGTTTGGCTGGAGTTGAATCTACTATTTTGATGCCAACGCTAACTTCTCACGCTTTATTATCAAAAGAAGAAAGGAATAAGCAAGGTATTTCAAATAATTTATTACGATTATCAGTAGTAATTGAAAATATAGTAGATATTATTAATGATTTAGAACAGGCTATAAACAAATGATAAAATTAGATATACTTGCCATAGGTGCGCATCCTGATGATGTAGAACTGGGTTGTGGAGCAACTGTGGCCAAAGAAATTTCTTTAGGAAAGAAAGTTGGAATTTTAGATTTAACATGTGGTGAGTTAGGAACTCGTGGTTCTGCTGAA
>JAUWLK010000147.1 GCA_030613745.1 Flavobacteriaceae bacterium
CCTCGAGGTAACCACTGAAATGTCATCCCCGAAAAGGGGATCTAAATAATAAATTTCGGTTTTTGACATTCATGTTAAAGCATGTGCTCAACTTGATTGAGTATGAAACCAGCGAAATACTCCTATGGCTTGCCTTCGGAGATAGTTGGTTTCAAGAAATTTTTATTATAAAAAAGAGGTAGTATTGGTGATAGAAAACCCAATACTACCTCAATGTGTTAATCTCTTAATATAGCTCTTGAGATAACAATTTTTTGAATTTCAGAAGTCCCTTCATAGATTTGAGTAATTTTAGCATCACGCATTAACCGCTCAACATGGTATTCTTTAACAAAACCATAACCACCATGAATTTGTACTGCTTCAACTGCTACACGCATTGCCATTTCAGCGGCGTAAAGTTTAGCCATGGCACCCGATAAATCGTAATTTTTATGCATGTCTTTTTCCCATGCAGCTTTTAAACAAAGTAATCTGGCTGCCTCAATTTCGGTTGCCATGTCTGCTAATTTAAAAGCAATTGCTTGATGTTTGTTAATCTCTTTACCAAAAGCTTTACGTTCTTTTGAGTATTGTAAAGCTAATTCATAAGCGCCAGCGGCAATACCTAATGCTTGAGCAGCAATTCCAATTCTACCACCAGCAAGAGTTTTCATTGCAAATTTAAAACCAAAACCATCTTCACCAATTCGGTTTTCTTTTGGTACTTTCACATCGTTAAACATTAAAGAGTGCGTATCAGAACCACGAATGCCCAGTTTATTCTCTTTTGCACCAACAACAAATCCTTCCATATCTTTTTCAACAATAAAAGCATTAATTCCTTTGTGGGCTTTTTCAGGATGAGTTTGAGCAATAACCAAATAAATACTTGCAGTACCGCCATTTGTTATCCAGTTTTTTGTTCCGTTTAAAAGGTAATAATCTCCCTTATCAACAGCAGTTGTATGCTGTTTTGTGGCATCAGAACCGGCTTCTGGTTCACTCAAAGCAAATGCACCAATTATTTTACCTTCTGCTAATGGAACTAAATATTTTTGTTTTTGTTCTTCAGTTCCGTATGTTTCTAAGCCCCAGCAAACCAAAGAATTGTTAACAGACATTACAACTGAAGCAGAAGCATCAATTTTTGATATTTCTTCCATTGCTAAAACATAAGAAACAGTATCCATTCCTCCACCTCCATATTTTGGGTCAACCATCATACCTAAAAAACCTAGTTCTCCCATTTTTTTTATTTGTTCATGAGGAAATTCCTGTTTTTCATCACGTTCAATTACCCCTGACAATAATTCATTTTTTGCAAAATCACGAGCAGCATCTTGAATCATTAATTGTTCTTCTGTTAATTTAAAATCCATAATATTTAGGTCTTATATTTTTATATTTAAGTTTTCAAAGATACAGAAAATCTCAAAATCTATTTGTATTTTTACACAATAATGAATAATAAAATTTGGTACGTAATTGGTCTTATGAGCGGGACTTCTTTAGATGGAGTTGATTTGGTATTTGCTAAATTTATGAAAGATAATACCTATTCTTTTAAAATATTAAAAAAAGAATCGATAAATTATTCCGAAAAATGGAAAAATATCCTTTTTGATGCTTTTAACTATTCCGGAGAAGAACTTGCAAAATTACATGTTGATTACGGTAAGTTTTTAGGAGAATTAATCAATAATTTTATTACAAAAAATGATATTGAAAATATTGATTTTATAGCATCTCATGGTCATACAATTTTTCATCAACCCGAGTTACATTACACACTGCAAATTGGAAGTGGTGCCGTTATAGCAGCAACTACAAATAAAAAAGTTATTTGTGATTTTAGAGTACAAGATCTTGCTCTAGGAGGTCAAGGTGCACCTTTGGTGCCTATTGGTGATAAATTGTTGTTTAGTGAATATGATTACTGTTTGAATTTAGGAGGTTTTGTTAATATTTCATTTCAAAAAAAAGAAAAAAGAAGAGCCTTTGATATTTGTCCGGTTAATATTGTTTTGAATTATTATACCCGAAAAATAGGATTGGAATATGATGATAAAGGAATATTAGCATCTCAAGGAGAATTTCATAAAGACTTATATGATGAATTAAATGACTTACCATTTTATACTGATGATAAACCAAAGTCTCTTGGATATGAATTTGTGGTAGAAACTATTTTTCCAATTATTGATAAATATAATTTGACTATAAAAGATGTATTGAAGACTTTTATTGAGCATGTTGCTTTTCAAATTTCAGAAGTAATTAAACGAAATAAATCATCTAATATAAAGAACAATAAAAGCAATGTTTTAATAACAGGAGGTGGAGCATTTAATGATTTTTTGATAAGTAGATTGTCAAGTTTTTCATCTTCTGAAATGATAGTACCAAATAAAGAAATAATTGATTTTAAAGAGGCTTTAATCTTTGCATTTCTAGGTGTTTTAAAAGATGAAAATGAAGTGAATTGTTTGCAAAGTGTTACAGGTGCAATTAAAGACCACAGTAGTGGTATTATATATTATCCTTAAATAAGTTTAAAAAAATTTAGAAATAAATATTATGAAAGATTTACTTAAAAAATATGAAAATAAACCACCTGAAATAGTTTTTCATTGGCGTGATCAAGAAACTGAAGCTGAAGGTTGGACTGTAATAAATTCTTTACGAGGAGGAGCTGCAGGAGGAGGTACAAGAATGCGTAAAGGGCTGGATATGAATGAAGTGTTATCTCTTGCGAAAACAATGGAAGTGAAATTCACAGTTTCTGGTCCTGCAATTGGGGGAGCAAAATCAGGTATAAATTTTGATCCAAATGATCCGAGAAAGCGAGGTGTTTTAGCACGTTGGTATAAAGCGGTTACTCCATTGTTAAAGTATTATTACGGTACAGGTGGTGATTTAAATGTTGATGAAATTCATGATGTTATTCCGTTAACGGAAAATTCAGGAGTATGGCATCCTCAAGAAGGTGTTTTTAATGGCCACTTTAAACCAACGGAAGCTGAAAAAATTAATAGAATTGGTCAATTACGACATGGAGTTGTTAAAGTTATTGAAGATGAAAAGTATTCACCTGATTTAACAAAAAAATATACTGTTGCCGATATGTTGACAGGATATGGTGTTGCAGAAGCAGTAGAACACTATTACAATATATTTGGAGGAGAAATAAAAGGGAAAAAAGCCATTATACAAGGTTTTGGTAATGTAGGTTCAGCAACTGCATATTATTTAACACAATTAGGAGCAAAAATAGTAGGAATTATTGATAGAGTGGGAGGCGTAATAAATGAAGATGGATTTAGTTTGGAAGAAGTGCGTACTATGTTCTTAAATAAACGAGGCAATATGTTAGTAGCCGAAAATATGATACCTTTTGATGAAATAAATCAAAAAATTTGGTCAATACCAGCAGAAATATTTATACCTGCAGCTGCATCCAGATTGGTAAACAAAAGTCAAATAACTCAAATGATTGATTCTGGTCTAGAAGTGATATCTCCTGGCGCAAATGTTCCTTTTGCAGATTCTGAAATATTTTTTGGTCCGATTATGGAATATACCGATCAGAAAGTAAGTTTAATTCCTGATTTTATTTCAAATTGTGGAATTGCCAGAGTTTTTGCGTATTTAATGGAGTCTAGGATTGAATTACCGATGAAAGATGAAGCAATATTTAATGATACTTCAACAATTATTAAAGATGCCTTAGCAAAAGTTTATCATCTGCATCCTTATAAAACAGATATTAGTAAGACAGCGTTTGAAATTGCTCTTCAAGAGTTGATTTAATTTACTATATTTAGCAATTAAATTTTATAGTAAATGGACACCTTAGTAATAGCAATTTTTGTATTAGGATATTTAGCAATAACCTTAGAGCACAGTTTGAAAGTTGATAAACTAATTCCAGCTTTGGCCATGATGGCGGTAAGTTGGGCAGTAATTTCATTAGGGCATTTAGAAGTTTTTGAAGTAGATGCAGAGTTGCATAAGCTGGTGCCCACACATATTGAAGAAATATTATTACACCATTTAGGAAAAACAGCCGAAATTTTATTCTTTTTAATTGGAGCTATGACTATAGTTGAAATCATTGATTATTTTGATGGATTCTCCACAATAAAAAGCTTTGTAAAAACAAACAGTAAAGTAAAATTACTTTGGATTTTTTCATTTTTAGCTTTTATCTTATCTGCAATTATTGATAATTTAACTGCAACAATAGTATTAATTACCATTTTAAGAAAAATAATTGTCAAACGTGAAGACAGATTATGGTTTGCAGGTTTAATTATTTTAGCAGCAAATTCAGGAGGAGCATGGTCGCCAATTGGAGATGTTACGACAACAATGTTGTGGATAGCTAATAAAGTTACTACTGTTAATTTGATAAAATATTTGTTTATTCCATCACTATTATCCATGGTGATACCAGTTTTAATTGCTTCAAGAATGAAGGCATTTCAGGGCAATATTGAGAGGGTTGAGGAAGATGATGATCATAATGGAAATGATGAGTATAGTAGTATTATGTTGTATTTAGGTTTGGGCGGAATTATGTTTGTACCTATATTTAAAACAGTTACTCATTTACCACCTTATGTAGGTTTGATGTTGTCATTAGCTGTTGTTGCAACTTTTGCAGAGATATATTCAAGTTCAAGAATATCATTGACACATATAGATGAAGAGTCAGATGAAGCAGCACATTTTAGCCCGGTTCATAAAGCATTAGCAGGTATTGAATTGCCAAGTATATTATTTTTCTTGGGAATTTTACTGGCAGTTGCTGCCTTAGAATCTTTAGGAACACTATTTCATTTTGCAGAAAGCTTAAATGAAAATATTCCAATGTTAGGTACAGAACCAGCTATAGCCGGTTATAATGTTTCCGATTTGGTAGTTATGATTTTAGGTGTAGGATCTGCAGTAATTGATAATGTGCCTTTAGTTGCAGCAAGTATTGGTATGTTTTCTGACCCTGTAGATAGTCCATTATGGCATTTTGTTGCTTTTGCAGCCGGTACAGGTGGTAGTATGTTGATTATTGGATCAGCAGCTGGAGTAGTTGCCATGGGTATGGAAAAAATTAATTTTTTCTGGTATATGAAAAAGATTTCCTGGTTGGCTTTTATTGGATTTTTAGTTGGTTCATTTAGCTTTATGTTTTTAAGAACTGCATTTTAAAATTTTAAGTATATTTTCACATTTAAATAACAATTTTAAGTAGGTAAGTCCGTTAAAATTCTATTACCCTTTAATTATAAAATATGTCGTTAATTATTCAGCAAGATTTAGGTGTAAGTCCTGAAGGTTTAGAAGAAGTAGTTTCAGAAGAAAAAACTTTGTCGATTTATAATTTAATAATGGATGGAGGAATAGGAGGTCAAATAATTGTTGCCTTACTATTTGTATTACTTCTTGTTGCATTGTATATTTATTTTGAAAGATTTTTAGCAATTAAAGCTGCTTCAAAAATTGATAAAAATTATATGAATCAAATAAGGGATAATATCCTTAATGGTAATTTAGAAGCAGCTAAAATATTAAGTCAAAATAACAAATCACCTGTTGCCAGGTTAATTGAAAAAGGAATTTCCAGAATTGGAAAACCGCTAGAAGATATTAGTTCTGCTATTGAAAATGCAGGAAAACTCGAAATTTATAAACTAGAAAGAAATGTAAGTATATTGGCTACAATTGCAGGGGCAGCACCAATGATAGGATTTTTAGGCACAGTAATTGGAATGATTATTGCCATTCATGAAATTGCAAATGCAGGTGGTCAAATTGATATAAAATTATTGTCAGACGGATTGTATACTGCAATGACAACTACTGTAGCTGGATTAATTGTTGGTATTATTTCTTATGTGGCATACAATCATATCATTGTAAGAACTAATAAAGTTGTATATCAAATGGAAGCCAATTCGGTTGAATTTTTAGATTTATTAAATGAGCCAGTATAATTTGTGATTTTATCTATTTTAGATTGAGTGAAATCTGAAAAAATCATACCAATCGAATTAATTGATTAATTTGAACCAATTGGATAAAAATAATTATGAATATTAAAGGAAGAAATAAAATAAATCCAGAATTCAATATGTCATCTATGACAGATATTGTTTTCTTATTATTGATATTTTTTATGCTTACTTCAACTTTAGTAACAGTAAATGCCTTAGATATTATTTTACCAAAAGCACAAGGTAAAACCGAAAACAGCAAATCAACAGCAGTTAGTATTACAAAGAATTTAAATTTTTATATTGATAAGAAAAAAGTTAAAGAAGTTGAAATTGAGAAATATTTATTGGATAAATTAATAAATGAAGAAAATCCTACCATAGTTTTACGAGCTGAAGAAGGAGTGCCTATTGAAAAAGCCGTTAAGATTTTAGATATTGCCAATCGTAATAAATTTAAAGTAATACTTGCTGTTCGACCAAAATAATTTTTCAATAAGTTATAAATCACACCATGTCATTTTTAGATACAAAACATAAAAGAAAGTCTGCTACAATTACCTCGGTAATTGCAGTACTTATTTTATTTTTGATTTTCACTTTCGGAATGACCTATTTTGATCCTCCTAAAGAATATGGTATTGCAGTTAATTTTGGTACATCTGATTTTGGTAGCGGAAACGTTCAACCAATAGAGGCACTTAAACCTCCCGATAGCTATCGGGATGAGCAAGTTTCTGAAACAGAAACTGTTGAAGAAGAAGAAGAAGAAACAATAGTTGAGAAAGAAGCTGTAGAAGAACAAATAGAAACCACACCAACCACAAATGATGAAGCTGAAGATGTACTTACTCAAAATAAT
>JAUWLK010000004.1 GCA_030613745.1 Flavobacteriaceae bacterium
TTTATTCAGGATTTCTTTTAATCAAGAATTTAAGAAGTAGTAATAATTCAGTAAAAAATAGATACATATTATACTTGTGTTTTCGATTATCACAAATATAACGATTTTTTTTTGGCAAGAGTTTAAAGGTAAAAGTCAAAAGTGTTGAGTTAAAATTAATATTATTTAACTTCAACAACTTCTTTTATTTGTGGAGCATATTTTTTAATGGTAGCTTCTACTCCATTTTTTAAGGTTAATTGATTGACTGTGCAACCTATACAAGCACCTAATAATTGTACTTTAACCACATCATTTTCAATACCAATAAGAGATATATCTCCTCCATCAGTAATAAGATATGGACGAATTTCTTCTAACGCTTTTTCAACATTATTCTGTAATTCTACTTTAGTCATTTTATAAAATTTAAAATAACTCTGCTAAAGTTGGTTTCTTTAGCAGAGTAAACAATTATTAAGTACTACAACCCGACATAGTTGTAATTCTAACTATTTCGGTTGGAGGT
This sequence comes from Flavobacteriaceae bacterium, assembly GCA_030613745.1. Classification (GTDB taxonomy): domain Bacteria; phylum Bacteroidota; class Bacteroidia; order Flavobacteriales; family Flavobacteriaceae; genus Lutimonas. Next base: position 509 of record JAUWLK010000004.1, read on the forward strand.
AAATTTTCATTTCTTTTAACCAATTCTGTAAGCATATTTTTAGTTAATTCAGTAAAGGCTTCTTCTAATGGAGAATCTTCTTGCAAAGCAACAGGATGACCAACATCACCAGATTCACGAATACTTTGTACCAAAGGTATTTCACCTAACAAAGTTGCTCCTAAATCTTCAGCCAAATGTTTTGCTCCATCTTTTCCAAAAATATAGTATTTATTATTAGGTAATTCTGCCGGAGTAAAATAACTCATATTTTCAACAATACCCAAAACCGGAACGTTTATGTTGTCTTGTTGAAACATAGCTACACCTCTTTTAGCATCAGCTAAAGCTATATTTTGTGGGGTACTTACTATAACTGCACCAGTAATAGGCAATGCTTGAACCATGGTTAAGTGAATATCACCTGTACCTGGAGGTAGATCTATAAGTAAAAAATCTAATTCTCCCCAATGGGCATCAAAAATCATTTGATTTAAAGCTTTTGTTGCCATAGCACCTCTCCAAATCACAGCTTGATTAGGATCAGTAAAAAATCCTAAAGACAAAATTTTAATACCATAATTCTCAATAGGTTTCATTTTTGCTTTTCCATCAATTTCAACTGTTGTTGGTCTTTCTTTTACTACATCAAACATTATTGGCATAGATGGTCCATAAACATCAGCATCTAACACCCCAACACTAAAGCCCATTTTAGATAGTGATATAGCCAAATTAGCTGCAATAGTAGATTTCCCTACACCACCTTTACCTGAAGCCACTGCAATAATATTTTTAATCCCAGGAATTGATTTATTTTCAGTAATAGTTGTAGGCTTAACATCAATTGCTTTAGCTTTTACATTTACTTTTACATCAATTTTTTGATCAACATAATCATGAATAGCCTTCATGACTTCTACTTCCGTTTTTTTCTTAGCTTGTAAAGTAGGGTTTCCAATTGTAACATCAACAATAACTTCTTTACCAAATACTACAACATTAGTAACTGAATTACTTTCTACTAAGTTCTTACCTTCACCAGGTGCTGAAATCTTTTCTAAAGCACCATAAATATCTTGTTTTTTAAAGCTCATTTTTTATCTTAATTATAATCATTCTAAACAACAAAGATACTAACTTAATTGGAAGTAAAAAGAAATTTTCAGTAAGTTAAGTTACACAATAATGCATATATAAATATTCTTCTTTTAAATGATAAATCTATTATTAAAAAAATGTTATTCTATTGTAAGTGATTCAATTACTTCCCAATTCGCTTTAGCATTAATAATGTTTTTGAAATAATATACTTTTTCAGGCTGCTGTTTTAATAAAAAATTTCCAGTATCCCATTTTTTATTATGATTGGTATCATAAATAATGCGAACCATGAAACGAGAAGGTAATAAATTTTCAAATTTATACTCCTGCTCATACTCAGCAAAATAGCTAACAACAACTTTACCTTTATCATTCATTAAATCAACAATAATAGGATAACTTTCAATATTATGAAGGCTTAAAAAAATTGAACTGTAGTCAGAGGTTTTTTTAGTTATAAATTGTGCTTTTAATGAATCATTTTTAACATCAAAAATATCAGTTATTGCTCCTGGTAACAACTGTATTGTATATTTATTTTGTAATTCTTTTTCAAAATTGAAAAAAATTTCATTTTTATATTTTGACAAAATAATATCATACCTTACTTGTAAAGAGTCTTTATTTATAAAAGAAATTTTAGTTGTATCAATTATAAAAATTGGCACATTGGTTAAAAATTTAAAAGTATCTCGTAAATGCAAAGTGCCTCCTACTCCATTTTTAATACTCAATGAATCTATCTCATCTGAACGCAATTTAACTTTTACAGTATCAAATACTTCTTTTTTAAAAAGTGTAAATAAAATAGAATCTTTATCATAATTGTTAAACCAATAATGTAATGTGTCTTTTTCTTTATCAAATACTGAAACTGATTTAAAATTTGAAAGTGTTTTAGATATAGTTTTGACAGAAAAGTCACTAGCATTACCTTGATAACCAAATAGTATATGCCCTTTAGTAGCTTCTACTGGCTTTGTTTGTATTTTAAATGGTAATATTTCTTTAAAAAGAGAAATCTCATAAGTTGTGTCATTTGGAACAGAAATATATTTTGATTGAAAACCAATTTTATCTTCTTTTACATTAAACTTATAATTTTTACTCACATCATTTAATGCAACCAACAAGTATTTTCCTGCTTTTATATTTGTAATATTCCAATTTACACTATCTATAGTTCGACCAACATACATTGGTTTTTCTTTATAAATAATTGAATCGTTAAAATTTTCATTTACTTGATACAACATCAAAGTTGGATTTTCCTCCATTTTTAATTCAAAAGCATCTTTAATTGTACCTTTTACTTCTAAAGAGTCAATAAAATCACCTGTTGAAAAAATATATTTAAAATTATCTAAAATATTTCCTTCGGTATTATCAATAATACTTTGTCCGAAATTAAAAGTATATGTCGTATTTTCTTGTAAAGTATCTTTTATTTTGATTTTTATAAACTTACTAGGTGTACCCAGTGGTGAAATTACAGGTGGATATTTTAAAGGAGGAGAGATAACCAGTTGAGATGTAATATCTTTAAGTTTTATATATTCATCAAAATATATTTTAATTTCATCACTGTCAAAATGTAAACTTTCAAAAGCAGGGTCAGCCTTGACCATTATTGGTTTATCCTCATCTTTCGGGCCACCTTCTGGTCTGCCTCTTCTCGCACAGCCTACTAATATCAAGAATAGGCTAAAAAATAATATAATGCGATATTTCATTGTTTAAAATTTATTACAAATTAACAATTAATTTATAAAGTATAAGTCATTGTTGCAATACTAATTTTTATATTGGAAGATTGCATAAGTTGGATACAACAAGCTTCAAGAGTAGCTCCTGTTGTGATAACATCATCAATTAAAAGTATGTGTTTGCTTTTTAAAATTTCTTTATCAATTAAATCAAACTTTTCTTCCACATTTATTGATCTTTCAAAACGGCTTTTAAATGTTTGCGTATTGGATGTTGAAATACGAATAAGTACATCTTTAAGTAAAGGAATATTTAATATTTCAGACAAGCTTTTGCCAAAAGTAACAACTTGATTATATCCTCTTTTCTTTAATTTTTTTGGATGTAAAGGAACTGGAATTATACAATCAATATTTTCAAATCTTTTACTCAAAAGCATTTCTTCTCCTAACCAATTTCCTAAAAAATTACCTATTTGTTGTTGTTGTTTGTATTTTAGTTGATGAATTAGTTTTTGTGTATTTCCTTTTTTATTAAAATACAATAATGAAGTTGCAGCATTTAATGGTATTCTTCCATAAAAAGATGTTTCAACTTTGTTTCCTTTCAATTTACTAAAATCAGTTAATGGTAAATCTGTTCTACAAGACACGCAAAGTATATTTTCTCCTTTGGTTAGTGTATTCTCACAAATCATGCATAGTTCAGGAAAAAACAAATTAAAAATATTTTTTAAAGGCAAATACATCAAATTAATTTTATTATGTAAAATAATAGTATCAAAACTATATTATATTTTATACATTTGTTAAAAAATAATCAAAAACATATACAATTTTTTCATTTTTTTACGTTAAAATAGTTAAGATTAATTTAAAAATGTAAACTTTATCTAAAACATTATGGAAGAAAACAAAAAATCTTCGAACAACAAAATTCTAATAATTGCTTTAACAGTATTATTATTTGCTTTAATTGGTTATACTTTTTATAACAACAACGACCACAAAGAAGCTGTAAAATTTTTACAAGATGAAAAAGAGCAAATTATTGGTAACTTAACAGCAATGGAAGAAAAATACGATATTGCTATTGCTCAAAACACAAGCTTATCTGATTCATTAACAATTGAAAAAGATAAAATTGTTTCTTTTAAAGATTCAGTTAAAAGCTTAAAGAAAATCAATTCTAACACTTTACGTCGTTACCGTAATCAATTAGCAAATCTAGAAGCTACAAATGAACGTTTATTGATTGAAGTTGATTCGTTAAGGTTATTCAACAACTTATTAACTGAAGAAAAAGACAGTATCAATAGTCAATTAGAGGTGCAAACCAATTATAACGATACTTTAGTAGCTCAAAATATGGAATTAGCTAGAAAAGTAGAAATTGGAGGAGCTATTAATGTTGAAAACGTTAAGGTAACTGCAATGAAAATGCGTTCAAATGGTAAATATACAGAAACTAACAAAGCGCAAAAAACAGATGCAATCAAAGTTAACTTTAGATTGTTGGAAAATGAAATTGCAACTCCTGGTGATAAAGAAGCGTATATTGTATTAAGAAATCCTAAAGGACAAGTAATCAACGCTAAAGGAACTTTTATGCTAATAGATGGTACTGAATCTAAATATACCGATCAAACCATTGTAAACTACGAAAATGCAAATTTAGATGTTGTGATGCTGGTAGAAAGAAAAGGAGAAAAATATGAGAAAGGTACTTATCCAATTGAAGTTTATGTAGATGGAAAATTAGTAGGTGGAGCAAGATTAGAATTGAGTGACTCATTTTTAGGTTTGTAAAACAAGTAAGTTTTTTATAAAATATTAAAAGGGAAACACAAAATGTGTTTCCTTTTTTTATTGCCTGATGAATAAATTATATATTTTTGCCAAACTTAATGGACATAATAAAAAAATATTAAAACTATAACTTTTGAACAATCAAGAAGATAAATTTAAAAAAGTAATTTCCCATGCAAAAGAGTATGGGTATATTTTTCAATCAAGTGAGATTTATGATGGTTTAAGCGCAGTTTATGATTACGCTCAAAATGGTGTTGAATTAAAAAATAATATACGCAATTACTGGTGGAAAGCCATGGTACAAATGCATGAAAACATAGTTGGCTTAGATACTGCAATATTTATGCATCCTACCACATGGAAAGCTTCAGGACATGTTGATGCTTTTAACGATCCTTTAATTGACAATAAAGATTCTAAAAAAAGATATAGAGCGGATGTTTTAATTGAGGATTATGCCGAAAAATTAAATCTGAAAGCCAAAAAAGAAATTGCAAAAGCCGCCAAACGTTTTGGCGATGCTTTTAATGAAGAAGAGTTTATAAAAACCAATCCTAGAGTTGTTAAATATTTAGCCAAACGTGATGAAGTTTTAAAACGTATGGCAAGATCATTAGAAAATGAAGATTTAGCAGATGTAAAAAAATTAATTGAAGAACTTGAAATTGCATGTCCGGTTTCAGGTTCCAGAAATTGGACAGATGTTAAACAATTTAATTTAATGTTTGGCACTAAATTGGGTGCATCTGCAGATTCTGCAATGGATCTATACTTACGTCCGGAAACAGCCCAAGGTATTTTCGTGAACTTTTCCAATGTACAAAAGACAGGTAGGATGAAAATTCCTTTTGGAATTGCTCAAACAGGAAAAGCTTTTAGAAATGAAATTGTTGCAAGACAATTTATTTTTAGAATGCGTGAATTTGAACAAATGGAAATGCAATTTTTTGTTCGTCCGGGAGAAGAACTGAAATGGTACGAATATTGGAAAGAAAAACGTTTAAACTGGCATTTATCACTTGGTTTAGGTAAAGAAAATTACCGCTTTCATGATCATGAAAAAATGGCACATTATGCAAATGCTGCTTCCGATATTGAATTTAATTTTCCTTTCGGATTTAAAGAATTGGAAGGTATACATTCAAGAACAGATTTTGATTTAAAAGCCCATGAAGAACATTCAGGTAAAAAACTACAGTATTTTGATCATGAAGTAAATAAAAGTTATGTACCGTATGTAATTGAAACCTCTATTGGTTTGGATAGAATGTTTTTAGCTGTTTTTTCAACAGCTTTACAAAATGAAGTTTTAGAAGATGGATCTGAAAGAATAGTATTAAAACTTCCTGTTATACTGGCTCCAACCAAAGCAGCAATTTTGCCATTGGTAAAAAAAGATGGTTTACCTGAAATTGCAAGAAAAATAATTGAAGATCTAAAATACGACTTCAATGTAATCTATGATGAAAAAGACGCTATTGGCAGAAGATATAGACGTCAGGATGCTGTTGGAACTCCTTTTTGCATTACAGTTGATCACGAAACTAAAAATGACGAAACTGTAACTATACGTTATAGAGATTCTATGGAACAAAAAAGAGTGAAAATTAAAGAATTGAAAGCTATTATCTCTAAAGAAGTTTCAATGGGTGATTGGTTACATAAAATGGAATTACACACAAATTACAAAACATAAATATTCAGGGTTTTACTTAAAGTAAAACCCTGAATTCATTTAAAACTATATTTTAAAAACTTGCCCTCAACTGAATAGTACCCGTATGGATTGTTTTAGAATTTTCAGATTTTCTTCCAAAATAATTCAAATTAATATCTAAATAAGAAGTTAGTCTTTTTTGCAGGTTAAGTAGCCATGTATAATTTGTTCCTGGTTGCAAACCTTCTAACATTTGAAATGCAACAGGTGAATTTGTATTCCCTTCAAATTCATTAAAATATAGATTTATATTGGTATTAATTGAGAAATTTTGTTTGTTAGCATATTGAAAGTTTGCACCAAAAACATGCATTCTTAAAATTTCATTTCCTGCTATTAGATTTTCTTTATTTTTATATTCATAGAAAGCTTCTAATCGAGAATTTTTACTGTACAAATACGAAATTTTAGGTTGAAAATTAACACTATTCAATTCATAATTCCTATTTGAATAACTATTTGATTTACTTATATTTTCATTAAATCCTCCTTTAAAATCCAATAACCAATAATTACCAAATTTATGCAACAATTGAAATTGATGGGTAAGTAGTTTAACATCCTGATCTCCAAAAACAAAAACTGATTTTTTACGAGAATTTATAAAAGTATAAACTAAACTAAGTTTCTGCAATCCCTTATTAAAAAATAAGCTGTTTTTAAAATTCAAATCTAAACCCAATAATTTATCTTCGTCAATGTCAAAAGGGTTTAAATTTATTGAAGAATTATCTTTTTTAGTTTTTGTATCAATTAAAAAATAAGCTTGATTGCTAAAATGAGATAAAGTATTTTTCAATCCTTTTTCATTTTTCCATTGTCTTGCATTCAAATTAAATGATTGACTGAACTTATTCTGATTGGTTTTAATAAAACTAATATTAGGGAGTAATACTCTAACGTATGTTGCTTGATCCTGAAATTGAGCTATCACAAATTCATCGAGTTCTTGTATTTCATTTTCATTAAAATCAATCCATGTATAAAAACCCTTTCCCGGTTCTACTTCAATATATGTAAACTCTTGTTGTGGTAAATTACCTGTTTGAGTTTCGTAAAGAGTTTGTAAAGTAATAAAATTATCAAACAATTTTTGCCGATAAGTTATCCGAGAGTTTAATGAGTTCTCATCATTAATATTTACATTTTTAACTGTTCTGTAATTTATAAATAAAGCCAGATCTGTATTCTTATTTTGAATTAATTTAGATCTTAAAAAATAAGTATTCTCTTTACTAGCATTTTGCATTTGTGAGATTTGTAAACTATCTGTAGAACGATAATTATAACCAAATTCTGTAAATATTCTGGTTGAATCTCCTACACCAAAATATCCTTCTATTTCTGAATATTTATGACTTAAATTAGTAAGGTTTTGTGTTATAATCTCTTTACGCTGATTATTTTCATAATTAAATTTAACTCCCAACCAACTCTTTGAAAAATTTTGAATTACAGTTGAATACCATCTATAAAAAATATTTTCTTCTAATAAATCTTCATTATTTAAAACACTTCCATTAATATAAATACTAGTTTTATTAAAAAGTAAATCCGCCTGAAAATTATGTCTATTTCCTTTATAAAAATCACCCAATTGTAAATTTTCATATTGATAATTAACATTTCCAATACTATCATTTGCATAGTTTAGTGCACCTAATAAATATTGTTGTTTTTGATTATTTTGATTCAAAAAATTATTAATATTCCAATCTCGTGAAAATTCAATATTTCTATATCTTTCAATAGTTTGAAAATTTTTATCAATAAATTCAAAATCTATTGTGCTTTTTAATTGCCATTTTTTATCAAGTATAATTTGTTTCCAGTTTATTTTAGATGCAAAACCTTTATTATTATCGTTATCAATGTTCGAATATAAATTTTGATCCTTATCACTAATTGCAATTTCAGAATAAAAATTCATTTTATCGTTTGGGTTATATTTTGCATCAAATGAAATTATTTGTATTTTTTCTGGAGCAACCAACTGTATTACAGGCTCATAATTACCTTGTTTTATATTGTTTATTTCTAAAACATATTCATAAACTCTACCCGTTGCCAGTGTTGTTTGTATGATATAATTACCATTATTTTGACCAACATACGTAAAACTAACTTGGTATAAATCATCATTCGGGTCAATTGAATACACGAACCTTTCCTGATTATTTTCTGTAACTTTTTTATATAAAATCTTATTTTCTGAATATGTAGCAGGAATTTCTGACGGCGCTACCATTTTGGATTTATCATCTCCTGCATCTGACAAAATCTGTTTCTGTTCATCAGTTAAATCTTGCTGTACAGTTTTATTTTTAGAATCTGTTTCATTATAATATTTTACACCAATTTGTAATTTTTCAGAATTAAATGTTGCCCCATCATAAGTTAAAAAACGAGTATAATTTCTATCGGCAATTTGATATTCAACAGTAAACCGTAAATTTGATGTTACAATATAAATTGTTGTAAAGGTTATTTCTCCTGTATTATAATCAACCATATAATCAAAATCCTCACCTCTTTTCAATAAAACTCCATTGGCATATACCCTTTCACTTCCAGAAACCATAAAAATAAATTGCTCATTTTCAGGGCCTAGAATTTTATACGGACCTTGATTTCCTTCCAACCCATTAAAATTGTAATTACTATATCTACCTCTAACCAATGCCCCTGATGCAAAAATTTTGGTTTGGGCATTGTCATGATCCAGCTTAGCATTAACAGAAATACCCGAAATCTTTTTCTGAAATTGCATAAAATAACTATTTGTATTTGCCAAGTCAATATCACCAGCCCTTATTGACCAATTTTTACTAAACAACTCTATATATACTCTATCAAACTCATCTAATCTTTGCGTGTAACCGCCATCTTGCAAAGGGATTTCATTATCGGTTATCGAAGCCCTGATTCCAACATTTTTAGATAATTTTCCTTCAATTTGTAAATTAAAATTTGAATTTACTACAGCATCTTGGTTGTTTCCTACAGTAACCCCTCTTGACAAACTACCACTTGTATGCAATCCGTCAAAAGGTTTAAAATATTTATTTTTATTATTACTTTGATAACGGTATAATAATGCATCATCTGTTACTTGTGGCACTATTAAATTCTTGTCAAAAACAGTGTAAGATTTTGTTAAAAAATCTGGCAAAGCTTGATATTCTACTTTTATTTCATGTATAGAATCTTTAATAGATTTATTTAAAATAAGAAGTGCTTTTAAAAAATCAACCCTATAATGAATTGTGTCTAATTCTTGATTATCAGCATTGTATATTTTAAAATAATAGGAATTAATACTAAGAGAATCCAATTGAATTGTATCATTCAATGTAGTAAACATTTTAGTTTTCACACCATTAGGTTTATTTTGCCCATAAGCAACAAAACCTATTAAAATGGTAATAAAAACTAAAATATTCTTCATCAAAACTATTTAAAGAGTTAACAAAAATAGAGGAAAATATTTAGGCATAAAATAAAAATTTCTTGAAACCAACTATCTCCAAGGCAAGCCATAGGAGTATTTCGCTGGTTTCATACTCAATCAATTTGAGCACATGCTTTAACATGAATGTCAAAAACCGAAATTTATTATTTAGATCCCCTTTTCGGGGATGACATTTCAGTGGTTACCTCGAGGCAAGCCTCAAGGAATTCTTTTTGATTAAAACAAAGAAGTTTGTTTCGTTGGGTTTTCATGCTCTAATAACCATTTTTTTCGCCAAAGTCCGCCTGCATAACCAGTTAATGAACCATCACTACCAATTACTCTATGACAAGGAATAATAATCCATAAGGGATTTTTACCATTTGCTGAAGCTATGGCTCGAATTGCTTTCACATTACCCATTTTTTTTGATTGATCTAAATACGATATTGTTTTGCCATATGGAATTCGTTGTAATTCATTCCAAACTTTTTTCTGAAAACCAGATCCTTGTGGGTTTAATTTTAAATTAAATGAAATTCTCTTATTTTGAAAATATTCATCCAACTGATGCACACAGTCCTTTAAAGATTTTGGGATGTTTGAAGTTGGTGATATTTCTTCATCTATTACTGAAACGGAAATAATTCCATCATCATTTCCAATAATTTTAGCCGTACCTATTGGAGTATTAAAAAATATAATATCTTGATTCATTTTAATAGAATTAAAAAATTATCAAATACCAAAAACATCTTTAGAGTTTTGTGTGGTTATTTTGGCAATTTCTTGAGATCTTAGTTTATAAATATCTACTAATTTATCCAAAATATTTAAAATATAACTACTTTCATTTCTTTTTCCACGATAAGGAGTTGGAGCCAAATAAGGTGAATCTGTTTCTAATACAATATTTTTTAAAGGAATTTCATTCAAAAATTGATTAATTTTTCCATTTTTAAAAGTTACTACACCGCCAATTCCTAATTTCATTCCATAAGAAATTGCTTGCTTGGCTTGATCTAAATTACCCGTAAAACAATGAAATATTCCAAAAAGCTCATCAGATTTTTCTTCTTCTAAAATTTCAAATATTTCATCAAAAGCCTCTCTGCAGTGAATTACAATGGGTAAGTTATTTTCTTTAGCCCAAGCTATTTGTATTTTAAAAGCATCTTGTTGTTTTTGTAAAAAAGATTTATCCCAATACAAATCAATTCCTATTTCACCAACAGCATAAAATTTTCTCTCTTTTAAAAATTTTCTTACAACTTCCAGTTCTTCTCTAAAATTTTCTTTTACATGGGTAGGATGCAATCCTGTCATCAAAAAAATATTGTCTGGAAATTGTTTTTCCAATGCAAACATAGCTGGATAGTATGTTGAGTCAATTGCCGGTATAAAAAATCGCGTAATTTTATTATCAATCGCTCTTTGAATTACTTCAACTCTATCATCGTCAAATTGTTCAACATATAAATGCGTATGTGTATCTGTTAAAATCATTTTACAAATATAATATAGATTAAAAATAATAGAAAAATATTATTTAATAAAATTCTTAAAAATGTTAAAAAATTATCTATCCTTCAACCAAATATTCAATCAAAACAATTATATTTATCGACTAGAAATTATTATATCGAATAATGAAAATATATCATAATGCTAGATGTAGTAAAAGCAGACAAGGTTTGGCTTTATTACAAGATTCAAACAAAGATTTTGAAATTATCGAATATTTAAAAACTCCTCTTTCTGAAAAGGAACTTACAGATATTATTGATAAACTTCAAATTGAACCAATAGAATTGGTTCGTAAAAATGAAGCCATTTGGAAAGAAAAATACAAAGGCAAAAACCTTAGTAATAAACAAATTATCAATGCTATGGTCGAAAACCCTAAACTAATTGAAAGACCTATAGTTGTTAATGGTGATTTAGCAGTAATTGGCCGCCCTCTAGATAAAATAGTTTCTATTATATAAATGTGAATACTCATCCAAAATGCCTATTTACAATGATTTACATTAATTTCTAATGGTTTATAGTTATGTCAAAAAATACCTAGAAACCACTATTTAATATTAAAATGTAAATAAATATTTTAATGGTTTATTTTTTGTATGAAATGAAATTATTATTTGCGTTAATAATTAGCCTCTTTTCCCTCACCGTATTTGGTCAACAAACTAATGGAAATTTAGTCATAACCGGTATTGTTTATGATACTGATACACATACCCCTTTACAATTTGTAACTATTACTCTTCAAGATACAATCACCAAAGAATTTACAGGTGATATTACAAATAAAAAAGGAGAATTTAAACTAAGTGTTCCAAAAGGTAAATATTACTTTATCGCTGAATCTTTATCATTCAGTCCATTTATTATCAACTTATTAAATATTGATCAGGATATTGAATTAGGAGTAATTGAACTAAATCAAACTTTTGAAGAATTAAACGAGGTTGAAATTGTTGCTAAAAACAAATTGGTTGATTATAAATTTGCTAAGAAAATTTATAATGCATCAAAAGATATTGCAAATATAGGAGGAAATGCTGTTACTGTTTTAGAAAACACGCCTTCTGTAAGAGTTGACCAACAAGGTAATATTACTGTAAGAGGAAATACAGCTACAGTATTAGTAAATGGAAGACCTTATGGCGGTTTGAAAAGTAATGCAGATGTATTGAGTTTAATTCCGGCTAATTCTATAGACAAAGTTGAAATTCTTACACGATCAGCAAAATACGAAGCTGAAGGAGGTGGTGGTATATTGAATATTATCATGAAAAATGGTAAACGAGAAGGGTATAATGGTACTATTGAAATTCATGGAGGAATTCCAGATAATGATGGAATATCCTCATTTTTAAATTTAAAAACCAGTAAACTAAATGTATTCTCAACGGCTAGTTTTAATCATACTGTTAGAATTAAAGACACAAAAATTGATCAAATATTTTTAGATGATAACCAAGATCCTTTTGGAAATTTTAATGAAGATAGAACTGACAATCGGCAAAGAAATAGTGTATTACTCAACATAGGAAGTGATTTCTATATTGATGATAAAAATACATTAACAACTTCTTTGTTATATTCGAGTTCTAATAAAAATTATGATTCTGAACTATATATTAATGATTATCAACCTATTGATAATTTAATTAAATCATCTTTTAGAGATGTAGATGATAATACTGATGAACAATTGATTGAAGCCTTTGCAAGTTTTACAACTATTTTTGATAAAGATGAACATAAATTATCTTTCAATTTGAATTACAATAAAAACACTTCAAATAATAGCACTTTTATTACAGACATTGAATCCTTTCTTAATTCTGATTCAAATAGTCAAAGATCAATCAAAAATCAATTTGTAAACAACTATTATTTTCAAATTGATTATACTTTACCTTTGAAAAATAATGCCTTATTTGAAGCTGGTCATAGATCAAATTTCAGAATTTATGAAAATGATTTTGCTGTTAGTCAATTAAATAAAATATCCCAGCTTTATGAGCCTTTACTCGCTTATAGTAATAAAATTAAATACGATGAAAACATATTTTCTTTTTATGCAAATTATAGTAAAGAATATGAAAACATCAGTTTTTCAGTTGGATTACGAACAGAAATCTCAAAAACAGAGATTAGTGAATTAAACAATAATAATAAAATAACAAATAATTATACAGATATTTTTCCTTCTGCATTACTTAGCTATACTTTTGAAAATAACAGTACACTTTCTGCCAGTTACGATCATTTTATTGACCGGCCAAGAATTAATCAATTAAACCCTTTTGATTCATTTACTGATGAAAGATTTATTTTGGTTGGTAATCCATATTTAAAACCATACTACACCAACTTTCTATTATTAGAATACCATGTAGATTTTGAAAAGCTTTCCTTAAATACAGCTCTATTCTATTCAAATTCAACAGATAGAATATTCAATATCTTAGAAAAAACAAATAATCAAACTGAAGATGGGTTTGATATTTACAGGCGAATACCTATCAACAACGGAACTTTAAACTATACTGGGTTAGAACTTGAGTTAAGATACTCTCCCACAAAACAAATAAGATTGATTGGCTTTATAAGCCCCTATTATGCAGATTTATCAGAAACCAAAGAAAATTTATACGATTATAATGATATTATTTATTATGGAAGGATTGCTGCTTTATTAAAATTCAGTAATACATTCAGATTTCAAATTTCTCACGAATACCAAAGTCCTAAAAAAACAGCTATTACCGAATTAGGTACATATCAATTTACTAATATAACTGCAAGCAAAGATTTATTTGAAGGAAAATCAACACTTACATTTAAAATAAGTGATGTATTTCATAAAAGAAAAGCTTATTATGAGTCATTGGAAGCTAATGCAATAACAAATAGAACAGCAGTTTTTGATACCCAATATTTATTATCCTTTACTTATAGATTTAATAAAGCTAGTAAACGTAATTCTAATAATAGAACCAAAGACATCGATAAAAATATCTTTGAAATTCAAGAAAATTTCAAATAAAAAAAGGTTGGTAAAATACCAACCTTTTAAAATATTATATCTATTTATTTTAAGACTTCGCTTTTTTAGCTTCTCTTTTTAATTTCCAATTTTCAATCAAATTACCAAATAACCAATATGGAACAACATACATTAATAAAAATAACATTAACCAAAAACCCATTGTAAAAACGGTTAAGAAAATTAAAAATCCTAAAAATTGTTGAATTTCCATAAATATTGCTTTGAATAATTTCTTCAAAAATAATATTTTATTTTTAAAACTGCTATTAAAAATCTGATTTTTTTCTATTTACAATTAACAAAGTTTTAACACAAACCCTGTTAAACTAAAATACCTTGTGCTTGTCTAAAAAAAATAATCTTTAAGTTATTTTAATGAGAAACATTGTTATAATTACTCTGTTATTCTTGGCCTTTTATACTTTAAATGCGCAACAAAAAAAAGAATTTACAAAGTACGAAATAAGTGGTTTAGTAGTTGAAAAAAACAGCAATCAAACCTTAGAATTTGCTACTTTAATTTTTAAACCTTTAAAAGGGAAAAGAGTATTTGGGGGGTTAACTGACAGCAAAGGAAATTTCAAAATAGAAGTTCCAAAGGGAATATACACTGTAAGTGTTGAATTTCTATCATTTAAAACTATTACACTACAAAATATTAATATTGATCAAAATAAGAATCTTGGTACAATATATTTAGAAGAAGATGCAGAGGCATTAGATGAAATTGAATTAATTGCCGAAAAAAGTACTGTTGAAATAAGATTAGACAAAAAAATATACAATGTAGGAAAAGACATGACTGTAAAAGGTGGTACAGCCAGTGATGTTTTAGATAATATTCCTTCAGTTACAGTTGATGTTGATGGCGTTGTAAGCTTGCGCGGAAATGAAAATGTAAGAATCTTAATAAATGGTAAACCAAGTGGATTGGTTGGATTAAACGATACTGAAGCCCTCCGTCAATTCCCTGCCGAATCTATCAAAAAAATTGAAGTAATTACCAGCCCTTCAGCGCGTTATGATGCTGAAGGAACAGCAGGAATTTTAAATATTATTTTACGACAAGGTCAAGCTTTAGGCTTTAATGGTTCTGCAACAATAAATGCCGGAACACCAACTAATTATGGTTTTTCAACCAATTTAAATTATCGTTTAGATAAAGTTAATTTCTTTACTAATATAGGATATCGCTATAGAGATGCTCCGGGAAATGCATATTATTTTAATGAGTATTTATCTTCCACAGCAACATACCCGTTTACTGAACAAAATATAAATTATAACAGAAAACGAAAAAATTTAAATACCAACTTTGGTATGGAATATTTTATTACCGAAAAAGCTTCTATAACTGCTAACCTATTATTTAGAAATTCTGATGGTGAAAATAGTGTCAATAATAATACGGATGCTTTTGACGAGAATTTAACATTAGAGAATACTGAGTTAAGAATCGAAAATGAAGATTCAAAGGATAAAGTTGCTCAATATTCTTTAAATTTTACGCAAGACTTTAAAAACGACGGACATAGATTATCATTTGATTTTCAATATCAAGATAATAAAGAAGACGAATTTGGTATTATCACAAACGAAGAAACTTATCCGGATGAAATTACAAAATCCTCTGAAAAAATAACATCTGATGAAAATCAACAGAAAGTATTATTACAAGGAGATTATGTTTTACCAATAGGTGAAAATCAACAATTTGAAGCAGGTTTTAGAGGAAATATAAACGACCTCACTACTGATTATAAATTTTATAATGAAGACTTTAATGGGGAATTTATACTTAACGAAGATTTATCAAACATCTTTGATTATAATGAAAACATATATGCGCTTTATTCACAATATGGAAATAAATTTGGTAAAATTTCTGCACTTTTTGGTTTAAGAATGGAAATTACCGATATAGCTGTCAAAATTATTGGAGAAGATTTAGACTCTAAAAAAAATTATACAGATTTTTTCCCTACGGCAAACTTAGCTTATGAGTTTAGTGAAAATGAAAATATTACTTTAGGATATAACAGACGTATTCGTCGACCTCGTTCAAGGTTTATAAATCCTTTTCCATCATTATCAAGTAAAACCAATATTTTTCAAGGTAATCCTGATTTAGATCCTTCCATTTCAAATGGTTTAGATTTAGGATATTTTAAACGCTGGAATAAGGTAACTTTTAACACTTCTGTTTACTATAAACACGCAATAGATGTATTTCAATTCATAACTGAAGACACGGGTGAAACTACAGATGAAGGTATCCCTATTATGAGGAGAACTCCAATAAACTTATCAACCAATGACCGCTATGGATTTGAATTTTCTGTAAATTATACACCTATTAAAAGCTGGAGATTCAATACTAGTTTTAACTTTTATAATTCGACTACTAAAGGATTTTATGAAGGAGTTGATTACGGTTCTGAAAATACAAGTTGGTTTGCTCGCTTTAGTTCAAAAATAGTTTTACCAGCAAAAATTGACTGGCAAACTACAATGATGTATCGCGGCCCTTCCGAAAATTCCCAAAGTAAAAGAGATGGTATGTTTATGACAAGCATGGCTTTTAGTAAAGATATCTTAAAAGGTAACGGAACATTAACATTTAATATTGATGATCTATTCAATTCACGTAAAAGAAGTATGGAAACTTTTACAGACACTTATATCTCAAATAGTGAATTTCAGTGGAGAGAACGTCAATTTCGATTATCATTTGCATATAGATTTAAACAAAAGAAAAAACGTGAACGACAAAGAGGTATGGGTAATGGTGGAGAGGAAGAAGTTTTTGGAGGGTAATATTTCTATTCTATAGCCACTCTTTTTTGTGTAACATTATTTACTTTAAAAACAGTCTTAAAATCAAATCAGCTTGACTCCTATTTTGTATATTTGTTAGAGATAAACACAACAAAATTTTATATAAAATGAAATACAGAATAGAGCACGACACCATTGGTGAAGTAGAAGTTCCTTCCGATAAGTATTGGGGAGCCCAAACCGAAAGATCAAGAAATAATTTTAAAATTGGACCATCGGCTTCAATGCCTAAAGAAATCATACAAGCTTTTGGTTATTTAAAAAAAGCTGCTGCTCATGCCAATGCTGAACTCGGAGTATTAGATAAAGACAAAAGAGACCACATTTCAACAGTTTGTGATGAAATTATTGAAGGAAAACTAAGTGACCATTTTCCATTGGTTATTTGGCAAACCGGTAGTGGAACACAAAGCAATATGAATGCCAATGAAGTTATTGCTCATAGAGCTCATGTTCTTGCAGGTAAAACAATAGGTGAAGGTGAAAAAACATTAACACCAAACGACGATGTTAATAAATCACAATCGTCAAATGATACTTACCCTACAGGTATGCATATTGCAGCCTATAAAATATTGATTGAAAATACTATTCCGGGAGTAACTCAATTACGAAATACTTTAAATAAAAAATCAATTAAATTTAAAGATGTTGTAAAAATTGGCCGTACACATTTAATGGATGCAACACCACTTACCTTAGGTCAGGAATTCAGTGGGTATGTTTCTCAATTAGACCACGGTTTAAAAGCTTTAAACAATACATTTGATCATTTATCAGAATTGGCTTTAGGTGGTACTGCTGTTGGAACCGGATTAAATACACCTAAAGGATATGATGTATTGGTTGCTCAAAAAATTGCCGAATTTACCGGTTTACCATTTAAAACAGCCGAAAACAAATTCGAAGCCTTGGCTGCTCATGATGCAATGGTCGAAAGTCATGGCGCTTTAAAACAATTAGCGGTTTCTTTAAATAAAATAGCAAATGATATTCGATTTTTAGCCTCAGGTCCACGAAGTGGAATTGGCGAAATTACTATCCCTGCAAATGAACCTGGTTCTTCAATTATGCCCGGTAAAGTAAATCCAACACAATCAGAAGCCTTAACTATGGTTTGTGCACAAGTTATGGGAAATGATGTTGCATTGTCAATTGGTGGTACTCAAGGGCATTATGAATTGAATGTTTTTAAACCTATGATGGCTTATAATTTTTTGCAAAGTGCCAGATTATTAGGTGATGCCTGTGTTTCTTTTGATATCAATTGTGCAAGAGGAATTGAACCAAATCAAAAAAGAATTGATGAACTTGTAAACAATTCATTGATGTTGGTTACAGCACTCAATACTAAAATTGGTTATTACAAAGCTGCCGAAATTGCTAATACAGCACATAAAAATGGTACAACACTAAAAGAAGAGGCTGTAAATTTAGGCTATGTAACACCTGAAGAGTTTGATGAATGGGTAAAACCTGAAGATATGGTTGGAAGTTTGAAGTAAATAATAGTATCGTTTATTGAGTATTGAGAAATGATTATTTATGATTTTCTCAATACTTTTTTATGCCTATAAAATTGGAAACAATCCTAAAATTTATTATATTACTAAAGCAACTAAATTCAACTTTAATATTATTCTATGTGCAACAATTTTAATAAAAAATTTCTTGATGAAGCTGCAAAAGCAATACAAAATAATGATTATGATAGCATTGATGATCATGAATATTTTATGAATGAAGCAGTTAAAACTGCAATTCAAGGGATGAATAATAATGAAGGTGGGCCATTTGGTTGTGTAATAGTTAAAGATGGAAAAATAATTGGCAAAGGTAATAATAAAGTTACTTCATCTAATGATCCAACAGCACATGCTGAAGTTATAGCAATTAGAGAAGCTTGTAAAAACTTAAACTCATTTCAATTAGATGATTGTATAATTTACACTTCATGCGAACCTTGCCCAATGTGTTTGGGAGCTATTTATTGGGCAAGACCCAAAAAGGTATATTTTGGCAGCAATAAAAAAGATGCTGCAAATATTGGGTTTGATGATGCATTTATTTATAAAGAATTACCTTTACCCTATGAACAAAGAAGTATTCCATTTGAGCAAATCAACAGAGATAATGCTTTAAAAGCTTTTAAATTGTGGGATGAAAAAGAAGATAAAACTGAGTATTAATTTATAAAATCTAAATTATGAAAAAAGTAGGCATCTGGTTAGACCAAAAAGAAGCAAATGTTATTACTCTATTTGAAAATACACAACAAAATAAAATTATTTATTCTGATATAGAAACTCGTGAAAGATTCAAAGGAGAAACTAAACAATTTGGAAGATTTGGAGAACAATTTTTAAATTACGAAAAAGGACAGCAAAAAAGAATTGAAGATCTTACAAACAGGTATTTAAATAAAATCATAGAGGAAATTAATAATGTAGATGAGATAATGTTATTTGGTCCTGCCCAAACAAAAAATAAATTAGAAAAACTTATTCTTATTAATCCTAATTTATCGTCAAAATTAAAAGGTGTACAAGTTTCCGACAGCATGACCAAAAATCAAAAAATAGCCTATGTAAAAAATTATTTTAAATAAAGTTTATTTGGAAAATCACATTCCCTTACTTAACATTTTAATCCGATTATAGTATTTTTCATACTCAATCTCTGCAATTAAAAGATCTTTTTGGTACTGAGAAATAATTTTATCTGATCTCTTTTTCTTTGTGAAAAAGTTTAATTCTTCTTCGTTTGTGTTTTTCATAGCTCATCAATAACGCAAACAATACCAAAATTATTATATATATCTGGTTTTTATTATATTTAAATGATGTAATAAATGACCTGAAGTTATATATCCTAAAGCTCTGACTGACATGAAATTACTATTTGATTTTCCTTTAACTAACAATGCATCTGATGTAAAACTTTTGTACAAATGAATAGTTGATTTTCTCAATATAGTAAGTTCATCCAATAAGCTAACAAACTCCCTTTCATTTGCATTTGACTGATCAACATATAAATTTTGATCAAAACCAACCAATTCAGTTAAATCATTACGGGAAAACCTTAATGCTCTGTAATTAAAAATCCTTTCAGTGTCTATTATATGTTGTAAAATTTCATTGATAGTCCATTTCCCATCAGCATATCTATACAAATATTTATTCTTTGGTAAGTTTGCAAATACAACCAAACTATTTTCCAACGATTCCTCCAAATTTTTAACCAAGCCTTTGTTGTTCTTTGTTACTAAATCAATATAACTCTCGTAATATGGAGCGTACTCGTTTTTGTTTAATTGTCCCATTTTTAATATTTTAAACACTAAAAATAGTAAATTTTAATCAATGGAAAATCTTAAAGTTAATTTAAAAGCTTATAGGACTGCTTAGCAATTTCTATTTCTTCATTTGTAGGTACAACTAAAATTTTAACTTTTGAAGTTACTGTATTTATTTCACGAATATCTTTTGACCTAATTTTATTTTTTTCATTATCTAATTCTAAACCAAGAAAATCCATATTATCACAAACCATTTTTCTGATAATATCTGAATTTTCACCAATTCCGGCAGTAAACACAATAGCGTCTAATCCATTCATTGCAGTTGCATAAGCGCCAATATATTTTTTAATTCGATAAGTATTCATTTGTAATGCCAATTGGCATACTTTATTACCTTTTTCAGCTTCATCCTCTATTTCTCGTAAATCACTAAATCCGGTTAAACCGAGCATACCACTTTCTTTTTGTAAAATGGTACTTACTTCATCAATAGTGTAGCCTAATGATTTTACCAAATAAAAAATTACCGATTGATCAATGTCTCCACTTCGTGTTCCCATTATCAAACCATTCATTGTGCCAAATCCTAAAGAAGTTTCTACACTTTTGCCATTTTCAATTGCTGTCATGCTACAACCATTACCCAAATGTATCGTTATAATTTTTGTATTTGTTTTATTTAAATATGCATTGGTCTTTTCTGAAACATATTTATGACTGGTGCCATGAAAACCATACACACGAATTTGATTTTCTTCAAAAATTTTATTTGGAATAGCGTATCTATGTGCTACTTCAGGAATAGTTTGATGAAAAGCAGTATCAAAAACTGCAATCTGTTTTGCTTTAGGGAATATTTTTTCTGAAACTTCAATTCCTGTAAAATTTGGCGGATTATGTAATGGAGCCAATTCAAAAAGTTCTTTAATTTTATCTTTTACATCTTTATCTATTAGAGTTGTTTTAGAAAAAGCACTTCCTCCATGCACTACCCTATGACCTATTGCATCAATTTCATCAGTATTTTGTATAACTCCACTTTTTTTATCCAATAATAAAGCTGCAATTTTTTCAATACCAATTTGATGATTCGGAACATCATAAATTTCCTCAAAAATATTTTCATCAGATTTAAAATGAACTTTCGAGTTTTCTAAACCAATTCTTTCAATCATACCTGAGCAAACAACCTGTTTTACAGGCATTTGAATTAATTGAAATTTTATAGATGAACTACCTGAATTTATAACTAAAATCTTCATAAACTATTAAATATAATATATCAATTCTGTATTTGGTATTTGGTAAAATACTTTTTACTTCTTACTCCTTACTCCTTACTTCTTACTTCTTTTTACTTCTTACTCCTTACTTCTTTTTACTTATAGTCCTTGCGCTTGTATCGCTGTAATGATTACTGTATTAAATACATCATCAACCGTACAACCTCTACTTAAATCATTTACCGGTTTGTTTAAACCTTGTAACATCGGCCCGATAGCAATAGCTCCCGTTTCTCTCTGAATGGCTTTATAGGTATTATTACCTGTATTCAAATCAGGGAATATCAATACGCTGGCCTGACCTGCAACTTCAGAATTTGGTAATTTACTTTTTCCTATATTCATATCAACTGCTGCATCGTATTGTATTGGTCCTTCAATTTTTAATTCAGGATGTAATTCTTTTACTATATCCGTTGCATTTTTAACCCGGTCAACGTCTTCTCCTTTTCCAGATGTACCAGAAGAATATGATAACATTGCTACTTTTGGTTCTATACCAAAAGCAATACTTGATTGTGCTGAAGAAATTGCAATTTCTGCTAATTGTTCTGCTGTTGGATTTGGATTTATGGCGCAATCTCCAAATACAGAAACTCTATCTTCCAAACACATAAAAAATACTGAAGAAACTACAGATACACCTGGCTTGGTTTTAATAAATTGTAAAGCCGGACGAATAGTGTGCTGTGTAGTATGGGCTGCGCCCGATACCATTCCATCAGCATCACCTTTATAAACCATCATGGTTCCAAAATAAGAAACATCAGCCATCAAATCTTTAGCTGCATCTATATTAAGATTTTTATGTTTACGCAATTCTAATAATGTATTTACGTAATCTTCACAGTATTTTGATTTAGTCGGATTTATAATATTCACTTTGTCAAATCGAAACGGAATGCCAAGTTTTGTAACTGTTTTTTTAATTCCTTTTTCATTTCCCAATAAAGTAATATCAACAATATCTAATCCTATTAACCTCGCTGTTGCGCGTAATATTCTTTCATCATTCCCTTCAGGTAAAACAATATGTTTTCTATTTTTCTTTGCGCGATTAACCAAATTATAAAGAAACATTCGAGGTGTAATTCCTTCTGGCTCAAAAGTGATTAATTTTTTGGCCAATTCGCCTACATTAATATATTTTTCAAAAGTGCTTAGTGATGTATAAATTCGCTGTTTGTTTTCTGCATAAATATGTGAACGAATATCTCCAATTTCATTAGCTATTTCATAAGTCCCTTTTTTAACTGAAACTATTGGAACAACCTGAGATAAACCTTTAATCAATTTTAAAATTGGTTTTTCAGGTTTTAATCCTCCTGTTAATACAATACCTGAAATTTTAGGATAATTAGTTGAATTATTTGCTTGTAAGGCACTTAATATAACATCGGCTCTGTCACCTGGGGTTATTACCAAACTATTTTCTTTTAAATAAGTAATAAAATGACGCAATTGCATCGCTCCAACAACAAAACTTCCAATTTGATGATTTAAATATTTTTTACCAAATAAAACTTTAGCACCTAATTCATTTACAATTTCTTGCATAGTTGGATTATTAAGCCAATCTATCAATGGTATTGCATATGCAAATACATTAGATGGTAATTCTTTTTTTAATCGATTGGTAATTTGATCTAACTGGTCTAAATCCGCTTTATTAGCAACTACCGCTAATACTTTTACTTCTTTTTCAATAAAAGAATCGTAAGCTAAATGTATATTAGCTTCTATTTCATCTATATTTTTATCTTTCCCATTAGTTACAATAATTGCAGGGATTCCTAAATTTTTAGCTATTAAAACATTGATATCTAACTCTATAAAAATACCTTCACCAGAAAAATCAGTTCCTTCAACTAATATAAAATCAAAACGTTCTTCTATCGCTTTGTATTTTTCAATGATCGTATCAATTATCTCATCTTCATGACCGCTGGTTTTTTTCTGAATTACTTCATGACCAGTTACCGCATAACACTCTTCATAGTCCATTTTTAAATCAAAATGAGACAATACCGTTTCAATATGATTGTCTTTTTTTCCATCCGGATCATCATCAATTATGGGTCTGAAATAACCAACTTTACTAGTTTTACCCAATAACATTCTCATCAAGCCTAAAGTAATTATTGATTTGCCACTTTCAGGCTCACTTGTTGTGATATAAACCGCTTTACTCATAATAATTATTTTTTTACAAAGATACTTTATATTAGTTTTTACATCATTAAAAAATGATATTTTTTATGAAATAAAGGCTGCTTTTTTTAAAAATAACTTAACTTTAAATTTTTGAAAATTAATATTCAATATGACCACTATTATTACCAATATAAAAGAGCTTTTACAAGTAAGAAATATAAATATTGAAAAAGTTTTTGGTAAGGAAATGAATGTTCTTCCCACCATAAAAAATGCTTTTTTAATTTTAAAAGATGATACGATTTATGACTTTGGGGAAATGGCTGATCTTCCAAAAATAAAAGCAGATAAAATTATAGATGCCAGTAATAAAATTATTTTACCTACCTGGTGTGATTCTCATACGCATATTGTTTACGCGGGAAATCGTGAAGGAGAATTTGTTGACAGAATAAACGGACTCACCTATGAAGAAATTGCTAAAAAAGGTGGTGGCATATTAAATTCAGCAAAAAAATTACAAAATATTTCTGAAAATAAATTATACCAGCAGGCATCAAAAAGAATTGAAGAAGTAATCGGTTTAGGTACAGGAGCCGTTGAAATAAAATCAGGTTATGGATTAACCGTTGAAGCCGAAATAAAAATGCTCCGAATAATAAAAAAATTAGCTGAAAATTATCCAATTGAAATAAAAGCGACCTTTTTAGGAGCTCATGCATTTCCTGCAGCATATAAAGAAAATAAA
>JAUWLK010000316.1 GCA_030613745.1 Flavobacteriaceae bacterium
ATGAAGTTTCAAGTAATTTTGATATGTTGGTATTTGGCAATAATGGAGAAAAACTAGTTTATACTCTTTCTAAATGCTGCAATCCAATACCAGGCGATAAAGTTTTTGGATTTATAACTATAAATGATGGCATAAAAGTACATAAACACAAATGTCAAAATGCTTTAAGTATGCAATCAGAATATGCTTACAGAATAATTAATGCCAAATGGATAGATTCATCTCATTATGGTTTTAAAGCCTCATTAGGTATTACTGGAATTGATAATATGGGTTTAGTTAATGAAGTTACACGTGTGATATCCAGTAGTTTAAATGTAAACATAACCAAATTAAATATTTCTGGAGATGAAGGGTTTTTTCAAGGGCAAATAACGGTAAGCATTCAAAATAACAAACAATTAAGAAATTTAATTCAACAATTAAAAAAAATTGAAGGAATAGAAAAAGTTGAACAAATTTCAAACTAATAGTTATACAATTTTATTAAAAAAATCAAATTATTATTTGGATAAAATGTAAATTTGTAACGTAATACTTTCAATTCAAATAGATGGCTTCAAATCAAAACCAAGAAATTGTTAAAACATTTTTTACTAAATTTTTAGAAGAAAACAATCATCGAAAAACTCCTGAACGATTTGCAATTCTTCAAGAAATTTATGAAAATAATGATCATTTTGATATTGAAACGCTCTACATTGACATGAAAAATAAAAATTATAGAGTAAGTCGTGCTACACTATATAATACTATTGATTTACTTTTGGAGTGTCGTTTGGTTAGACGTCATCAATTTGGACAAAATCAGGCACATTACGAAAAATCATTTTTTAACAAACAACACGATCATATAATTTTAACTGATACAGGTGAAGTAATTGAGTTTTGTGATCCAAGAATTGAAAATATTAAAAAATCTATTGAAGAAGTATTTGATATAAAAATTGAAAGCCATTCACTATATTTTTACGGTCAAAAAAATAAAAATCACAAATAAAATAACATATAAAAATTAATTAAATGATTGATTTACTATTAGGTTTACAATGGGGAGATGAAGGAAAAGGTAAAATTGTTGATGTACTTACCAAAAATTACGATATAATTGCACGTTTTCAAGGTGGTCCAAATGCAGGACATACATTAATTTTTGATGGAAATAAGCATGTACTTCATACTATTCCTTCCGGTATTTTTCATAAAAATGCAATCAATATCGTTGGTAATGGTGTAGTTATTGATCCTGTGATTTTTAAAAGAGAACTAGAAAATCTTTCAAAATACAATATCGATTTCAAATCAAAACTTTTAATTTCCAGAAAAGCGCATATTATATTACCCACGCATCGATTGTTAGACGCTGCGTCTGAAACCATGAAAGGTAAAGCCAAAATAGGCTCTACTTTAAAAGGAATCGGCCCCACTTATATGGACAAAACTGGAAGAAATGGTTTTAGAATTGGAGATTTAGACTTTGATAATTGGAAAAATAAATATCAAAAATTAGCAAAAAAACATTTAAAATTGATTGATTTTTATGATATTGATATACAATTCGATTTAAATGAATTAGAAAGCGAATTTTTTGAAGCTATCGAAGTATTAAAAAAACTTACGTTTATTGATAGTGAAGAGTACATCAATAATGCTTTAAACAACGGTAAAACTATTTTAGCCGAAGGTGCCCAAGGCTCACTACTAGATGTCGATTTTGGTACTTATCCATATGTAACTTCTTCAAATACTACTGCTGCGGGTGCTTGTACTGGTTTAGGTGTCGCTCCAAATAAAATTGGTGAAGTATTTGGTATTTTTAAAGCATACGTTACTCGTGTGGGATCAGGACCTTTTCCAACCGAATTATTTGATGAAGATGGAAAAACTATGTCAAAAGTAGGTCATGAATTTGGTGCTACTACTGGAAGACCTCGACGTTGTGGATGGTTAGATCTAGTTGCTTTAAAATATGCAGTCCAAATTAATGGAGTAAGCCAATTGATGATGATGAAAGGTGATGTTCTATCTGGTTTTGAAACTTTAAAAGCATGCACTTCATACAATTATAAAGGTAAAGAAATTTCCTACTTACCATATAATATTGAAGAAGATAATGTAAGTGTTAATTACACAAAAGTTAATGGTTGGAAAGAAGATTTAACTAAAATGACAAAAGCTGATGAACTTCCTAAAAACCTAAATGATTATATTTCATTTATTGAAAATTTTGTAAATGTTCCTATAAAAATTGTATCTGTAGGACCAGATAGAAAACAAACAATTATGAAATAATTATTTATTGTAATAAAAAACAGAAAAGGTTAAGAAATTATTAAAATTTCTTAACCTTTTACTTTATCAATGTATTTCCTTAAATTTGACTAAAATCTTTATTATTGAAAACAACTCTTCTCATTTTCATATTGTGTTTATTAACTTCATTCGCTTTTGCTCAAAGTAATAGAATTACAATTGTTCATTCAGATAATTCAAGTATAGATGAAGAAAGATTACCTGGTGCAACTATTCTACTCGGAAATGT
>JAUWLK010000116.1 GCA_030613745.1 Flavobacteriaceae bacterium
TATTTAATTAATGGAAAAGCCATTTTATTTAAAGGTGTCAACCGACATGAACACGACCCAATAACAGGTCATGTAATTTCCAGAGAAGATATGTTGAGAGATGTTCAAATTTTTAAAGAAAATAATATAAATGCAGCAAGAACCTCTCATTATCCAAATGATCCGTACTGGTATGAACTGTGTGATGAATACGGAATTTATGTAATTGATGAAGCAAATATTGAATCTCACGGTATGGGTTATAAAATGAACAGAACCCTTGGGAATGATCCGAAATGGCTAAAAGCACACCTGTCCCGTACTAAAAGAATGATCAAAAGAGATAAAAATCATCCGTCAATTGTTATTTGGTCTTTGGGTAATGAAGCCGGTAATGGTTACAATTTTTACAATACTTATTTGTTGGCGAAAAAATTAGATGACAGCAGACCTGTTCAATATGAAAGAGCCTTACATGAATGGAATACAGATCTTTATGTACCTATGTATGCAACTCCGGAAGATGTTAAAGAATATGCAGAAAATAAAAGAAAAACCAAATCTTTGATCCAATGTGAATATGCACATGCTATGGGTAATAGTATGGGAGGTTTTAAAGAATACTGGGATCTTTTTGAAAAATACGACAAATTGCAAGGTGGATTTATTTGGGATTTTGTAGATCAGGGTCTAAAAACGGTTAAAAATGGAAAGGAAATCTATGCTTACGGAGGAGATTTCGGACCGGAAGATATACCAAGTTCTAACAATTTTTTAAACAATGGATTAGTGCAACCGGATAGAAAACCAAACCCGCATTTGTATGAAGTAAAACACATTTATCAAAACATTAAATTTTATGAGAAGGAGCTGTCAAAAGGGATAATAGATATCAAAAACTGGTATTTTTTTAGAGATCTGTCTAACTATAAATTACACTGGAAAATAATTGCAGATGGCGAGGTTGTTGAAAAAGGAACTCTCGGTAATATAAATGTTAGACCTCAACAAACTAAATCATTTACAATTCCATTTCTAACAAAACTACAAACGGGTGTTGAATACTTCTTAAATGTAAAAGCCATACTAAAATCGTATGAACCATTACTAGAATCCGATTTTGAAATCGCTTACGAGCAATTTCAATTGAGCACAGTAGAGGTTGTTCCACCAAATAAGTCTGATAAAGAGATCTTTTATAAAGAGACAGAAGATATTATTGAAATTCTTGGAGAAAACTTTAATTTAAGTTTTAATAAATCTACAGGATTACTAACCAATTACACTTTCGAAGAACAGATCTTATTAGAAAAAGGTCCTCAAGTGAATTTTTGGAGAGCGCCAAATGATAATGATTACGGTGCCAATATGCAAATAAAATATATTGAATGGAAAGATACTGGCAAAACCCAAGAAGTGACAACTCATGTAGAACAATTGTCCAAAAACATGATTTCGATTACTTTTTCAAAAACAATATTCGAAGATGATGCTTACTATACTCAAACTTTCAGTATTGATGGAAATGGCACACTTAAGGTTACTAATGACTTTAATGTCATAAAAGGCGAACATACTAACTTGTTTAAATTTGGTAATGAGTTGATCCTACCGGAATCTTATAAAAATATAACATGGTATGGTAAAGGCCCCTTCGAATCTTATGCTGACCGACAACATGCAGCAAAAGTAGGTTTGTATCAGGAAAGTATAGCCGATCAATATTTCCCATATATTCGCCCACAGGAAACTGGAAATAAAGTAGATGTTCGATGGGTGATATTATCACAAAACAATGGTACTGGTTTAAAGATCTTTGGAGAAAGGTTGTTAAATGTATCTGCATTAAATTTCAGTCGCGAAGATTTGGATTCCGGTATCAAAAAAACTCAAAAACACGCGGGAGAACTTACTCCTAGAAAAAATGTATTTGTAAATATTGATGGGTTTCAACAAGGCTTGGGGAGTATCAATAGTTGGGGGGCTTTACCATTAGAGCGATATCAATTACCTTATAAATCGTACAATTATTCCTATTGGATAGTTCCAATAAAAAAGAAATTTTACTTACCAAAATGAAGTAAGCCCAAACAGGAAGGTATGACCAAAATGGTTCATACATAATAATAGAACTAAAAGAAAATCAATTTTATTATATTAATCTTGGGACTGGAAATCGGTATTTTATCATAGAAGTTATTGGACTTTTGAAACTGTCACAGAATTTGAGTTAATCCTCTCATTTCAACATGTATTATTCATTTTAAACCTAGTTTGAAAAGGATTTTTATTTTAATAAGTAAATAAAAATACTCTAAATAAACTCCTTTTAGATAAAAATCATAATTCTATTTGTAAGTATTTTAATTCAATCTCGCCTAAACATGTGATTATTAAATAAATCACAATAAATGAAATTACTATTCCGAAAAATAAATTTTTTATTTCTGATTTTGTTATTTGTTGGGAATAAAACAATGAGTCAGATACAACACGAAATCGGTAAAGATAATGCCTTTCAACTTTTAGATTCCTTATGGGAAAATCCCACAAGTTTCTTTAACAAAAATGATACCAACTGGAGATTGCTTTGCCAAAATCTGAATCATGTTGATCTAAATAAATTGAATAATATATCCCAATCTATATTTTATGGAAAAACTGCTAGAATTTTAAATCATAATGAAGCTTCCATTGGAGCTTTAGGTTCCCTGAATAAAAAGGCACATAAGAGAAAATCTAAAGAATTTAGTAAAAAAATTAGAAATGGATTCCGTAACTATGAAGAACATCCATTTAATAAAATAGTTTTAATGGAGGGTGACTCTTGGTTTGAATACCCTATTTTTCTTGAGGACATTACAGATAATCTTATGAATCATGAAAATTTAGCAATTTACAGTATAGCTTCTGGAGGCGATTGGGTATCTAATATGATTTCAAGTCACCAATATCAATTTGAATATTTAAAACTAAAACCAGATGTATTTATCATAAGTGGTGGTGGAAATGATATTTTGGGTGATAATAGACTGGCAAGCTTTGTAAATTACAAACCAATTGACATCCATTCTGAGTTTTTAGTAAACTATAGAAAATATGTAATACTACGTTCTAATTCAAAGCCGGTACCTATGTGTAATGCAACATTTTGTCCAACAGAATATCATGATTATAAAAATATTATGACAGAGTTGAATAATAAGGTTGATAACCATACTGTAGATCAAATTGTAAATGGCAGAAGATATTTAAATAAAGGATTTTACCGTTGGCTGGTTTCCTTAAAATTAGAATACAAAATACTTTTTGAATCCCTTAAGAAATTAGATGAAGAGCGATTTGAATCTTTAATGATAATTACCCAAGGTTATGATTATTCAATTCCTAGTTTTAAAGAAAAATTTGGAAAAAGTATGTTTTCAAAAAATGGTAAATGGCTAAAAGAACCTTTAATGATGAAAGGAATAACTGACCCTAAAATTCAGCAAGATATCATAATGACCATAATATTTGACTTTAATGAAATGATCATTGAATTAGGTAAGGAGTTTGACAATATTTACCATATTGACATTCGGGGTTTTACAAGTTTTCTGGAGACACAAGATGGCAAAAAACACTGGAAATACTGGTTTGATGAAATACATACAAAATCAAATGTGTATAAAAAAATTTCAGAGTCCTATCAAACCTTGATATTTAACCAATTTAAAGAACCTCATAAAGTTGTGAATGTAATTGAACACCACAAACTGGGTGAAAATTATTAGTCACTAAAAAAATCTATAAATACTAATAAATTATTATTTTTCAAGTGTCCTTATCAAAAACTCGTGTAATTCAACCATTTGATTATATCCGAATTTTTTACCAAGTTGACCAATAAAATATAAAGCAACCCAAACAATTGGCATAATTATACACATAATCATAGCAAAATAATAATCTTGCTTTAAACTCCAATTGGTATAAAATATCACTAAAAAAACAAAAAATGCTACAAAAACTGCAAAGTGTAAAAATATAAAGAATGTCCATACTTGAGGTTTTGGACCCAAAACTCCTTTAACAATAGTCTTTTTATTTTCATCTTTTTCAATTTCTACATGCAATTGAGGTGACCAAAAATGATCTTCTTTATCTGACATATCAATTACAATATGATGATTTATAATTTTTCCACGATGTTTATAATCTTTATTTCCTAAAGCATCTTTGAATTTATTTAAAATATCTTCTTCGCTTTCATTCACTTCAATTTTAAATCTAGGTTTTAGTAAAACCTTGTTTATTTGGATATTGTGTATTGGTTTATTCATCAATTTAGTTTTAGTAGTCCTTAAATATATAAAATTATCTTAAAATGAAATCATTACATTAAGTTTTATGAATTTTGATAGCAATGCTTATCTTTGCAGCGAATTTATTAAAGTTTAAATGGGAAATATAGTTGCAATTGTAGGAAGACCAAATGTTGGAAAATCAACCCTTTTTAATCGCTTAGTTCAGCGAAGAGAGGCTATTGTTGATGCTGTTAGTGGTGTTACTCGTGACCGAAATTATGGTAAAACAGATTGGAACGGACAAGAGTTTTCAGTAATTGATACGGGAGGATATGTTGTAGGTAGTGATGATGTTTTCGAAGCCGAAATTGACAAACAGGTTGAATTGGCAATTGATGAAGCCGATGCTATTATTTTTATGGTAGATGTTGAAAGTGGAGTTACAGGAATGGATGAAGCAGTTGCAAATTTACTCCGCAAAGTTAAAAAACCTATTTTTCTAGTAGTTAATAAAGTAGATAATGCCAAAAGAGAAACTGATGCTGTAGAATTTTATTCACTCGGCTTAGGAAATTATTACACTATTGCCAGTATCAATGGAAGCGGAACAGGTGAATTATTAGACGCTATAGTTGAAGCTCTACCCGAAAAAGAAGAAGTTCTTGATGATAATTTACCCAGATTTGCAATTGTAGGTAGACCAAATGCAGGAAAATCATCTTTTATCAATGCACTTATTGGTGAAGACAGGTACATTGTTACTGATATTGCTGGTACTACACGTGATTCAAGTGACACAAAATATAATCGTTTTGGTTTTGAATTTAACTTGGTGGATACCGCTGGAATTAGAAAGAAATCAAAAGTAAAAGACGATCTAGAATTTTATTCTGTTATGCGCTCAGTTAGAGCAATTGAATACAGTGATGTTTGTATTTTAATTATTGATGCAACCAGAGGGTTTGAAGGACAAGATCAAAACATTTTTTGGCTAGCTGAAAAGAATAAAAAAGGTATTGTTATTTTGGTTAATAAATGGGATTTAGTTGAAAAAGATACGCATACTACCAAACAGTTCGAAGAAAAAATTAGACAAGAAATTGCTCCTTTTACCGATGTACCAATAATTTTTATATCAGCTTTAACCAAACAAAGAGTTTTTAAGGCTATAGAAACAGCAGTTCAAGTATTTCAAAATAGAAAAAATAAAATTGCAACTAGCAAATTAAATGAAACCATGTTAGAGGTTATCAAACAATATTCTCCTCCTGCATATAAAGGTAAATTTGTAAAAATCAAGTATTGCATGCAGTTACCTACTCCTACTCCACAATTTGTATTTTTTGCCAATTTACCACAATATATTAGAGACCCTTACAAAAGGTATATTGAAAATAAATTACGTGAAATATATGATTTTAATGGAGTACCTATTGTAATTTATTTTAGGAAGAAATAAATCATTTTTTCATCTTATTATAATTTTCTAAAACGAAATAAAATATTCTGTTTATTTTAAGTTCGTCTTATATTTTTAGTACATTTATTTCACTAAAAATTAAACACTTCACAATGAATAAAAATATATTAGGAATAGCAATTTTATTAAGTTCTATTGCCATTTTTAGTCAAAATAACAAAAAAAATATTTTAAATGAATTAGACAGTAAAAAAGATTCTTATGGCATAATTGCTCAAAAAATATGGAATTATGCTGAAATGGGATATCTGGAAGAAAAAAGCGCTGCTTTGTTACAAAAAACGTTATCTGATGAAGGGTTTACTATAACTAAAGGTATTGCTGGAATGCCTACTGCATTTATAGCTGAATATGGTAAAGGAGAGCCAGTTATTGCTATTTTAGGAGAATATGATGCACTTCCGGGTCTTTCTCAACAAGCAGTTCCTGAAAAAAAATCAGCAAATAAAAGAGCAGGTCATGCTTGCGGACACCATTTATTTGGAACCGCTTCAGCTGCTGCTTCTATAGCTGTTAAAAATTGGATAAAAACAAACAAAATAAAAGGAACTGTTCGCTTTTATGGATGCCCTGCTGAAGAAGGTGGATCAGGAAAAGTTTATTTGGTTAGAGAAGGGTTATTTAATGATGTAGATGCCGTGTTACATTGGCATCCTAACTCTAAAAATGACGCTAGTGTTGGTGCATCATTAGCAAATAAATCTGCTAAATTTAGATTTTATGGAGTTTCTGCACATGCAGCAATTTCTCCAGAAAAAGGGAGATCGGCACTAGATGCTGTTGAAGCCATGAACATGATGGTAAACATGATGAGAGAACATATTCCTCAAGAATCGCGCATCCATTATGTGATAACAAACGGAGGAAAAGCTCCCAATGTTGTTCCTGATTTTGCCGAAGTATATTATTATGCTCGACATAGCAATAGAAAAACAGTTATAAACATTTTTGATAGAATACTTAAAGCCGCTGAAGGTGCAGCTTTAGGTACTGAAACAAAAATGGATTATGAAATGATTGGTGGCACCCATGAATTATTACCAAACCTGACATTACAAAAATTGATGTATGATAATCTTGTAAAAGTTGGCGGAGTAACCTATACAGATAAAGAGAAAGTATTTGCTGATAAAATTGCAATAAGTTTAGGTTTAGAAGGAGTAGAAATAGAAACTGCTTTAAAAATTCAGCCTTACAAAACTGAAGCCAAACCTTTTGGATCAACTGATGTTGGAGATATAAGTTTTGCTGTTCCAACAGCAGGAATGAGTAGTGCAACATGGGTTCCCGGAACTCCTGCTCACAGTTGGCAAGCAGTTGCTGCAGGTGGTACTGATATTGGTAATAAAGGCATGATGGTCGCAGCAAAAACTATTGCTCTAACCGCTATAGATCTATTTTTAGACAACTCACTAATAGAAAAAGCAAAAGATGAGTTTATAAAAAAAAGAGGGAAAGATTTTAAATATATTCCTCTTCTTGGAGATAGAGCACCTGCCTTAGATTATAGAAAATAACTTTAAAAAGAAATAATCATTTCTTGTTTAGCAATATTAAAACCTTTTTTTATAACTATTTGTTGAGCTTTACTATCATCAATTAAAAGCGGATTGGTATGATTGAAATGAATAAAATATACTTTCCGCCTATTGGTGTCAGATAAATTTTCAAACAATTTTATACTTTCTTCAACAAAGGGGTGTGGTACCTCATCCATATCTCGATCAATTTCCCCATCTTTAAAAAAAGTTGCATCTAGTAGCGCTATATCTACTTCTTTAATATAGTCAATAATACTTCTATCCCATTTATTCCATTTATCTATGTCTGGTATAAAAAGTGTTTTCTTTTTATTACACTCAATTAAAAAACCAACTGTTTCAGTAAATTCATCTCTATGCGGAACTTGAATTGGTATAACTGATAATCTTTCGTTCAACACAATAGTTGAATCTTTGTACATTGTTTTTAGTGTAATATTATTGAGTTTTACCAATTGACTCCATGGTCCATTATCTTTTAAATAACTATACATTCTAGGCATTGTATATACTGGCATTTTATTTATATCTAGAGCTTCTCTGCCTAAAAACATTAAACCTGTATAATGACCAATATGACCATGCGATAAAAAAATACCGTCTGGTAATTGTTTATCTTCTTTTAAGTGATTTGATAGAATTTTTGTTTGCGCTGTAAAATCTGGAGTAGCATCGAAAATCCAGCTTTCATTTGATATAGGATCCACCACAGCGATTGAACTTACAAATCTTTTAAGTGAAGGGTTATCATAAACTCGTTTACAACACTCTTTTTCACATGCTATTTGTGGATAACCAGCATCTTGAGCATTTCCTAAAACTAGAATATAAGGTTCTTTGTGTTCTAAGTCTATATTTTCTTGTTTTTGATTACAAGAAAAAAATAAAATAAAAGTTATAAATAAGAATGCGTGTATGTTTAAAATCATAGAATTA